>NZ_JBEZLP010000032.1:0-129437 GCF_040652195.1 Streptomyces sp. NPDC048278 | reverse complement strand
CGGCCGACCCCGACGTGATCTTCCTGGCCGAGGCGTTCACCCGGCCCGCGATGATGCGCACCCTGGCCCAGACCGGCTTCCAGCAGTCGTACACGTACTTCACCTGGCGCAACACCAAACAGGAACTCACCGAGTACGCCACCGAACTCGCCGGTGAGACCGCCTCCTACATGCGCCCGAACTTCTTCACGAACACCCCGGACATCCTGCACGCCTACCTCCAGCAGGGCGGCCGGCCCGCGTTCGAGGCCCGGGCCGTGCTCGCCGCCACCCTCTCCCCGACCTGGGGCATCTACAGCGGCTACGAACTCTGCGAGAACACCCCGCTCAAGGAGGGGAGCGAGGAATACCTCGACTCCGAGAAGTACCAGCTCAGGCCACGGGACTGGGACCGCGCCGACACCGACGGCATCGCCCCGCTCATCACCCGCCTCAACACCGTCCGGCGCCGCCATCCCGCGCTCCGGCAGCTGCGCAACCTGCGCTTCCACCCGACGGACAACGACTCCGTCATCGCGTACAGCAAGCGCACCGGGCCGGACACGGTTCTGGTGGTCGTCAACCTCGATCCGCACCACACCCAGGAGGCCACGGTCTCGTTGGACATGCCGCAACTCGGCCTGGACTGGCACGCCGTCCTGTCCGTGCAGGACGAACTGACGGGTGAGACCTACTCATGGGGCAGGACCAACTATGTGCGCCTCGTCCCCGGCCGGACGCCGGCGCACGTGCTCCAGGTAGGGCGGCCGACACCAGCGAACGGAGGGCCCAGCGCGTCATGACTGTCAACGACCCCGTCCCGGACACCTTCGAGGACACACCTGCCAGGGACCGGGACCCGGACTGGTTCAAACGCGCCGTCTTCTACGAGGTCCTGGTCCGCTCGTTCCAGGACAGCAACGGCGACGGCATCGGCGACCTCAAAGGCCTGACCGCGAAGCTCGACTACCTCCAGTGGCTCGGCGTCGACTGCCTCTGGCTGCCGCCCTTCTTCAAGTCCCCGCTGCGGGACGGCGGTTACGACGTCTCCGACTACACCGCCGTACTCCCCGAGTTCGGCGACCTCGCCGACTTCGTGGAGTTCGTCGACGCCGCCCACCAGCGCGGCATGCGCGTCATCATCGACTTCGTCGTCAACCACACCAGCGACCAGCACCCGTGGTTCCAGGAGTCCCGGAAGAACCCGGACGGCCCCTACGGCGACTTCTACATGTGGGCCGACGACGACAAGAAATACCAGGACGCGCGGATCATCTTCGTCGACACCGAGGTCTCCAACTGGACCTACGACCCGGTGCGCGGCCAGTACTACTTCCACCGGTTCTTCTCGCACCAGCCCGACCTCAACTACGAGAACCCGGCCGTCCAGGAGGAGGTGCTGGCGGCCCTCCGGTTCTGGCTGGACCTGGGCATCGACGGCTTCCGCCTCGACGCCGTGCCGTACCTGTACGCGGAGGAAGGCACCAACTGCGAGAACCTGCCGCCCACCCACGAGTTCCTGAGGCGGGTCCGCCGCGAGATCGACGCCATGTTCCCGGACACCGTGCTGCTGGCCGAGGCCAACCAGTGGCCGGAGGACGTCGTCGACTACTTCGGCGACTACGACAAGGGCGGCGACGAATGCCACATGGCGTTCCACTTCCCGGTCATGCCGCGGATCTTCATGGCCGTGCGCAGGGAATCGCGCTACCCCGTCTCGGAGATCCTCGCCAAGACCCCCGCCATCCCGTCCGGCTGCCAGTGGGGCATCTTCCTGCGCAACCACGACGAACTCACCCTGGAGATGGTCACCGACGAGGAACGCGACTACATGTGGGCCGAGTACGCGAAGGACCCGCGTATGCGCGCCAACATCGGCATCCGCCGCCGCCTGGCCACCCTCCTCGACAACGACCGCAACCAGATCGAACTCTTCACCGCCCTGCTCCTCTCCCTGCCCGGCTCACCGATCCTCTACTACGGCGACGAGATCGGCATGGGCGACAACATCTGGCTCGGCGACCGCGACGCCGTCCGCACCCCCATGCAGTGGACCCCCGACCGCAACGCCGGCTTCTCCTCCTGCGACCCCGGACGCCTCTACCTCCCCACGATCATGGACCCCGTCTACGGCTACCAGGTCACCAACGTCGAGGCCTCCATGTCCTCCCCGTCGTCCCTGCTGCACTGGACCCGCCGCATGATCGAGATCCGCAAGCAGAATCCTGCCTTCGGACTGGGGTCCTACACCGAACTCCAGTCGTCGAACCCCGCCGTCCTCGCGTTCCTGCGCGAGTACGAGGACGATCTCGTGCTCTGTGTCCACAACTTCTCGCGGTTCGCGCAGCCCACCGAGCTCGATCTGCGGGCCTACGACAGCCGCCATCCGGTCGAGCTGATCGGTGGGGTGCGGTTCCCCGCCGTCGGTGAACTGCCGTATCTGCTCACCCTCGCGGGGCACGGCTTCTACTGGTTCCGGCTCTCCCGAGTCGCCTCCCCCATCGGCCGTCGGGGCTGAGCGTGCGGAGCCGAGGAAAGGACGCGTCACCATGACGAAGACAGTCGACCTGCCCCGGGGCACGACGGCCGGCCTCGACCGGCCGCTGCTCTCGCTGGGCGGGATGCTCCGCGACTGGCTGCCCCGGCAGCGCTGGTTCGCGGGCAAGGACCGGCCCGTCACCGAGCTGTCCGTGCTGTCCGTGACCGAACTCTTCCCCGGGTGCCTGCACCTGCTGGTCCACGCCGACCACTCCCCCCACGGGGGGACCACCCCGTCCGGTGACTGCTACCAGCTCCTGCTCGGTGTCCGCGAACACCGCGCGCCCAGGCTGGAGCGGGCCTACATAGGCCGGGCCGAGGAGGGCCCGCTGGCCGGACTCGCCGTCTACGACGCCCTGTACGACCCGCGCGCCGCCGAACTCCTCCTGGAGCGGCTGCGGATACCCGGCACGGCCGGCCCGCTGCGCTTCGAGACCGCCCCGCAGACCCGGATACCCGGCGGACTCGCGCCCCGGCTGCTGGACGCCGAGCAGTCCAACTCCTCCCTGGTGTACGGCGACTCCTACATCCTGAAGGTCTTCCGGCGGATACAGCCCGGCGTCAACCCGGACCTGGAGGTCCCCGGCGCGCTGGCCGCGCAGGGCTGCGCCCGGGTGCCGGCGCCGGTGGCCTGGTTCCGCACCACCGAGCCGAGCCCGGCGACCCTCGGGGTGCTGCAGCCCTTCCTGCCCGGCGCGGCCGACGGCTGGACCCTGGCCCTGCGCGCCCTTGCCGCCGGGGACGACTTCACCACCGAGGCGCACGAGCTGGGACGGGCCACCGCGGACGTGCATCTCGCGCTCGCCACCGCCTTCCCGTCCGCCGTCCACGACGAACACAGCCGCACGGCGCAGGCGATGTCTGCGCGGCTGGCCGCTGCCGCGGACGCGGTGCCGGTCCTGCGGCCCTTCGTCCCCGGGCTGCACGGCGCCTTCGACGCCCTCGCCACCTGTGACGCGGGACCGCTCGCGCAGCGGATCCACGGCGACCTCCACCTCGGGCAGGTGCTGCGCGCGGACCACGAATGGTTCGTCATCGACTTCGAGGGCGAGCCGTCCCGGCCGCTCGCCGAACGGCGCAGCACCCAGTCGCCGGTGCGGGACGTCGCCGGGATGCTGCGCTCCTTCGACTACGCCGCCCGCCAGCGCCGCCCGTGGCGCCCGGAGTGGGCCCGCCGCTGCCGGGAGGCCTACTGCGCGGGTTACGCTGCCCGGGCCGGCTGGGACCCGCGCAAGAAGCACGCACTGCTGCGCGCCCACGAGACGGACCGCGCGGTGTACGAGGTGGTGTACGAAGCCCGGCACCGGCCGGCCTGGCTTCCGGTTCCGATGGCCGCGATCGAGCGGCTCGCCCGCTGGAGAGGCTGACGTCATGGCACTGCGCGACTCCTCGCTCCCGGAGCCCTCCGGCCCCTCCCGCCCCACGGTCCCGCCCCTGGACGCCGAGGACCGCGGGCGGCTGCTCGCGGGCACCCACCACGATCCGCACGCCCTGCTCGGCGCCCACCCGGTGGACGGCGGCACCCTCTTCCGCGCGCTGCGCCCGCACGCCCGCGCCGTGAGCGTGGTCGTCGACGGGGTACGCACGCCGCTGGCCCCCGAGGACGACGGGTTCTTCGCGGCCGTGCTGCCGTACGCCGAGGTCCCGTCGTACACCCTCTTCGTCGAGTACGAGGACCCGGAGGACGGGGAGGGCGGGGAGGACGGAGCGGCCCGTGAGCACGAGGTCCACGACCCGTACCGTTTTCTGCCCGCGCTCGGTGAGTTCGATCTGCACCTGATCCGGGAGGGGCGGCACGAGCAGTTGTGGAAGGCGCTCGGTGCCGAGCCGATGACCCATGACGGGGTGGCCGGCACCCGGTTCACGGTGTGGGCGCCGAACGCCCAGGGGGTGCGGGTGGCCGGGGACTTCACATGCTGGGACGGCACGCAGTTCCCGATGCGTTCGCTGGGCGCGGCCGGGGTGTGGGAGCTGTTCCTGCCGGGGGTGGGCGAGGGGGCCCGGTACAAGTTCGAGATCACCTCACGGCACGGCGGCCGGTTCCTCAAGGCGGACCCGATGGCCCGGCGGACGGAGGTGCCGCCCGCGACCGCCTCGATCGTGACGGCGTCCCGGTACGAGTGGGGCGACGCGGAGTGGATGGCGCACCGGGGCGACGTCCCGGTGCACGAGGCGCCGTTCTCGGTGTACGAGGTGCATCTGCCGTCCTGGCGGCCGGGCCTGACCTACCGGCAGCTGGCTGAGGAACTGCCCGCCTACGTCGGCGACCTGGGCTTCACCCACGTCGAGTTCATGCCGGTCGCCGAGCACCCCTTCGGCGGCTCCTGGGGCTACCAGGTCACCGGCTTCTACGCACCGACCTCCCGGCTCGGCGCCCCCGACGACTTCAAATACCTGGTCGACGCGCTGCACCGGGCCGGCATCGGCGTGATCATGGACTGGGTGCCGGCGCACTTCCCCAAGGACGACTGGGCGCTGGCCCGCTTCGACGGGGACCCGCTGTACGAGCCCGGGGACGAGCGGCGGGCCGAGCATCCGGACTGGGGGACCTACGAGTTCGACCTCGGCCGGGTGGAGGTGCGCAACTTCCTGGTCGCCAACGCGGTGTACTGGTGCGAGGAGTTCCACGTCGACGGGCTGCGGGTGGACGCGGTCGCCTCGATGCTCTACCTCGACTACTCGCGGGACTCCGGGCAGTGGACGCCGAACGTGTTCGGCGGGCGCGAGGACCTGGACGCGGTGGCGTTCCTCCAGGAGATGAACGCCACCGTGTACCGGCGGGCGCCCGGGGTGGTGACCATCGCCGAGGAGTCCACCGCGTGGGACGGGGTGACCCGGCCGACCGACAGCGGCGGGCTGGGCTTCGGCCTCAAGTGGAACATGGGCTGGATGCACGACTCGCTGGAGTACATCGAGCACGAGCCGGTGCACCGCAAGTACCACCACCACGAGATGACCTTCTCGATGGTCTACGCGTACAGCGAGAACTACGTCCTGCCCATCTCCCACGACGAGGTCGTGCACGGCAAGCGGTCACTCGTCTCCAAGATGCCCGGCGACTGGTGGCAGCAGCGCGCCAACCACCGTGCGTATCTGGCCTTCATGTGGGCCCATCCGGGCAAGCAACTGCTCTTCATGGGGCAGGAGTTCGCCCAGGGCGGCGAGTGGTCCCACGCCGACGGCCCCGACTGGTGGCTGCTCGACCCCGGGTACGGGGCCGCGGCCGATCACCGGGGTGTCCGGGATCTGGTCCGCGATCTCAACTCCGGGTACCGGGCGCACCCCGCGCTGTGGCAGCGGGACACCGATCCGGCGGGGTTCCAGTGGGTCCTGGGGGACGCGGCCGAGGACAACGTCTTCGCCTTCCTGAGGTTCGATGCCGAGGCCCGGCCGCTGCTGGCGGTCTCCAACCTCTCCCCCGTGGTCCGTCCCGGCTACCGGCTGGGCGTGCCCAAGGGGACGCCCGTCTGGCAGGAGATCCTCAACACCGACAGTGCCCGGTACGGCGGCGGGGACGTCGTCAGCCGGGGGCCGCTGCTCGCCGACGACGGGGCTCTGCGGCTCACACTGCCCCCGCTGGGCACGGTGTGGCTGGAGCCTGTCGCCCCGTAGCCCGCCGAGGGCCGCGTCACGTGTTTCCGCTGCCGGGTCCGGGCAGTCCGGGATGAAAGACCCCGCCGCGCCCGGTCGCGGCCCGGCCGGAGGGCGGTTCCCCGTGCTGCGTACCGTCGGAGTGGAGGAAGAACTTCTGCTGGTCCACCCGGACAGCGGGGAGCCGGTCCCCCGGTCGACCGCCGTCGTCGACCGGGCCACGCTGGACGATCCCGGGCAGGCCGTGTTCCAGACCGAGCTGTTCGGGCAGATGCTGGAGATCGCGACCAGTCCGCAGCGGGACATGGCGGAACTGGGCGCCGAGATCGTCGGCTGCCGCAAGGAGGCGGGCCGGCTGGCCGGCGAGATCGGCTGCGCGGTCGCGGCGCTCGCCACCTACCCCCTGCCGGTCGACCCGGCGCTCACCCGGCAGGAGCGCTACCGCTGGATGGCCGGGCGGTACGGCGCCGCCATGGTGGACTGGTTCGTCTGCGGCTGCCATGTGCACGTGTCGGTGGAGTCCGACGAGGAGGGCGTCGCCGTCCTCGACCGGATCCGGCCCTGGCTCCCGGTACTGCGCGCGCTCAGCGTCAACTCGCCGTTCTGGCAGGGCCGGGACTCCGGTTACGACAGCTTCCGCAGCCGGCTGTGGGCGCGCGGCCCGTCGGCGGGGCCGACCGAGCTGTTCGGCTCGCCCGAGCGGTACCGGACGCGGGTCGCGGACATGGTGGCCAGCGGGGTCATCCTCGACACGGGGATGGTGTACTTCGACGCCCGGCTGTCCACGCGCTACCCGACGGTGGAGATCCGGGTGGCCGACGTGTGCCTGCGGGCGGACACCACCGTCCTGGTCGCCACGCTGACCCGCGCCCTGGTGGAGACGGCCGCGCGGGACTGGCGGGCCGGGCGGCCACCGCTCGACCCCAGCGTGAGCATGCTCCGGCTGGCCTCCTGGCAGGCCGCCCGCCTCGGCCTGGAGGAGGACCTCCTCGACCCGGTGACCATGCGGCCCCGGCCCGCCGTCGAGGTGGTGCGGGCGCTTCTCGCGCACACCGCGGAGGCGCTCGCCGACAGCGGTGACACGGTCGGCGTCGAGGAGGCCGTCGCACAGCTGCTGCACAGGGGTACCGGCGCCCGTGAGCAGCGGTCGTTCCTGGCGCGCGCCGGGAGCCTGCGGGATGTCGTCGTGGAGTGCGTGCGCCGCACCCAGGGCTGACCTCCCGCGCTGAGCTCTGTCATCGGGGGGAAGCGAGTTGACCGTTCCCGACACGAGCCGCACTTCCCTGGGCTAGATTCGACCCGCGTCGACAACAGTACCGATCGGGAGGGTAACCCTCCGTACATCCAGGAGCAGCGCATGCGCGACTACGCCCTCGCTCCGACGACCGCTTCGACCCTGACCGGCGGGCTCGCCGACAGCGTCTTCGAGACGGCGGACCGGAATCCCACCCTGCCGGTGCTGGCGCGCCGGCCCGAGGGCGCCCCCGCGGGCTGGGAGGAGGTCACCGCGGTCGAACTGCGGGACGAGGTGGTCGACCTGGCCAAGGGGCTGATCGCGTCGGGGATCTCGCCCGGGCAGCGGGTGGCCGTGATGGCGCGGACACGCTACGAGTGGACGGTGATCGGCCTCGCGCTGTGGTCGGTGGGCGCGGAGGTCGTCCCGATCCATCCGACGTCCTCGCGGGACCAGGTCGAGTGGATCCTGCGGGACGCCCGCTGTGTGGCCGTGGTGGTCGAGGACGAGCAGGCGGTGATGACCGTCGGCACGGTGTGCGAGGGGCTGCCCGCGCTCAAGCACGTGTGGCAGCTGGACGCGGGGGCGCTGCCCGAGCTGGTGCGGAAGGGCACGTTCGTCCCGCTGACGACGGTGGAGTCGCTGCGCCGGATCGTGATGCCCGACTCGACGGCGGCCATCACCTACACCTCCGGCACGTCGGGCCGGCCGCTGGGCTGCGCGCTGAGCCACCAGGGGCTCGCCTACCCGTGCGACACCCTGCTGGCGGGCTGGGGGCACACCGCGTCCCGCCCGGGGGAACAGGCCTCCGTCCTGGCCTTCCTGCCGTTCTCGCACGTGTACGGGCTGATGATCATGGTGATCTGCCTGCGCGGCGGGATCCTGATGGGGCACGAGCCGGAGATGACCGAGTCCGCGCTGGCCGCGGCGCTGGGCACGTTCCGGCCGACGTATCTGTACGCGGTGCCCTCGGTGCTGGAGAAGCTGTACAAGACTTTCCTGCGCACCTCGCAGCAGCACGGCCGGGGTGCCCTGTTCGAGCGGGCCGCGGAGACCGCGCGGGACTTCGCCGCGGCTCTGGAACGGCAGCGGCTGGGCACCGGTTCCGGACCGGGCTTCGACCTGCGGCTGCAACACGCCCTGTACGAGCGGACGGTGTACCGCAAGCTGCGGGGCGCACTCGGCGGGCGGGTGCTGCGGGCCACCTCCGGCGGTTCCTCGCTCAGCCGTGAACTCACCCTGTTCTACGAGGGCATCGGCATGTACGTCCACGACGGCTACGGCCTCACCGAGTCCAGCGGCGGGATCACCATGCAGCCGCTGGGGCGGGAGAAGTCGGGCACGGTGGGCCAGGCCCTGCCGGGCACCCAGATCCAGGTGGCCGAAGACGGCGAGATCCTGGTGCGCGGTCCTTCGGTGTTCCAGGGGTACGTCGGTGACGACTACGCGACCCGGGCCGCGCTGCGCGGCGGCTGGCTGGCCACCGGGGACATCGGGCGGCTGGACTCGGAGGGCTATCTGACCATCACGGGCCGCAAGAAGGACATCATCATCACGAGCAGCGGCAAGAGCGTGGCGCCGGCCCCGCTGGAGCAGCGGCTGCGGATGCACCCGCTGGTGCACCAGGCGGTGGTCGTCGGCGACGACCGGCCGTGTGTGGGCGCGCTGATCACCCTGGACCCGGACTTCCTCGCGCACTGGCGGGGCGGACTGGCGGTCGCGGGTGACTCGCCCGGGCGTGAGGCGCGGGAGGAGAACGCGCTGCGCGAGGAGATCGCCCGCGCCATCGCGTCCGCCAACAGCGTGGTGTCCCGGGCGGAGTCGATCCGGGTCTACCGGGTGCTCCAGGAACCGTTCGCCCCGGGCAACGGCATGCTGACGCCGTCGATGAAGCTGCGCCGGGACGCCATAGCGCGCCACTACGCGGCCGAGATCGACGCCATGTACCAGGCCCGCTCGCAGGCGGTGCGCCGCCCGGGCCAGCCCGAACCGGCGGACTGGGACGACTCCGACAACGTGTTCCGGTGAGCGGATCACGCGTATCCGGTGCCAGGGTGGGAACTCGCCGCGAAGGAGAAGGGACCAGCGCGACGAGAGCGCGTTTCCGGGACTGAGAGAGCCGAGATGGGGACCGGACCACGGCGGGACGACAGAGGATCCGCGCAGGAGGCCGACGCGTGCACGGTCCCCTTCCCGGGGCGGCTCCGCGATGTGACGGGTGCCCGGCTCGCCGCCGATGGCTACCTGGTCGGTCTCGCCCGCACGTCCCCGCCCACCGGTCCCGACTGCTGGAACGACATCCTGCTGGTCGTGACGGAGCTGGCCGCCAACGTCGTCCAGTACGCCCCGGGCCCCTTCGAACTGCGGATGCGCCGCACGTACGACGGGGTCCACGTCACGATGCACGACTCCAGCCGGGTCCGGCCCGAGCCGCGGCCCTTCCACCCGGACGGGGGCGGGGGCGGCGTCGGGTGGCATCTGCTGCACACCCTGTGCGACCAGGTCAGCGTGGTCGTCACCGCGGACGGCAAGGACGTCCACGCCTTCCTGCCCTGGTGAGGGAGTCGTGGGCGAGGGGCGGCGCGCCGAGGGCCGGGTGCGGTCACTCGGGCCGGTGCGCGACCACCCCGAACATCGTCACCGACATGTGCACCGCGCCCTGCTCGGCGGCCTCGGCGAGATCGGCGTACAGCGTGTCCCGCTGTTCCTCGGTGACGGCACCGGTGCGCACGGCGGCCTCGCCGAGCATGCGGATCAGCGGCCAGGCGACCGAGCCGTGGTCCTGGAGCAGGGCCTGCGAGCCGCGGTCGTCCACGACGAACCCGGCGGCGCTCAGCTGGCCGACCAGGCGGCGCCCGGAGTAGGGGTTGGCGCCGTTGAGGGCGGCCCCGGTCAGGGCGCGCACCACCACCGGGTCGCCGGGGTGCAGCAGGGTCGTCCCCCAGTCGGTGTCGAGCACCGCCACCCGGCCGCCGGGGCGCAGCACCCGCGCCATCTCGGCTACCGCGCGGTCGGGTTCGTGCAGGTGCTGGAGGACCCGCTCGCACCACACGACGTCCATCGAACCGTCCGGCACCGGCAGCGCCTCCGCCTCGCCCTGCAAAAAGCGGGCCCTGCTGTCGGCGGACCGCTCCTCGGCGACCGCGCGCAGACTCGGGTTGACCTCGACGCCGATGGCGACCCCGTCCGGGCCGAGGGCGGCGGCCAGCGCCCGGGTCTGCGAGCCGGTGCCGGAGCCCACGTCGAGAATCCGCTCGCCGGACCGCACCGCCAGTGCTTCCTCGGCCCAGGCGCGCAGCCGCCGTACGCCGGGGTTGGCGTCCTGGGAGTCCAGGGCGGCCACCAGCGGAGTCACGCGATCGCGGTCGATGTGCCGCTTCTGGAAGCCCGTTCCGGGCTGGGTCTGCGCCATGGCGGGCACTCTACTGGCGTATGTGATCGTCATGTGCAGGCCTGTGACCGGACGGGAGTCCGGCGCATATCTGTGCGACTGCCGGTTTCTCCCGGCGATCGAGGGGCATGCTGGAGCCCACGCGTTCGGCTGCCTGCACCGCCCGGCTGGCGGGACGGCGTCGGGCACGGTGGGATCGATGTGGTGCGAAGCAAGCGCTCCCGGGCACCCGGACGGCGTCGAGCCGGACGGCCTGGAGCAGCGGAAAGGGATACACCGTGACACGACCCAGGATCCTGGTGGTGGGCGCAGGCTTCGCCGGAGTGGGGTGCGTGCGCCGCCTGGAGCGGAAACTCTCGCCCGACGAGGCAGACGTCACCCTGGTGTCGCCGACCTCCTACCAGCTCTATCTGCCCCTGCTGCCGCAGGTCGCCTCGGGCGTGCTGACGCCCCAGTCGATCGCCGTCTCGCTGCGCCGCAGCAAGAGGTACCGCACCCGGATCCTCCCCGGCGGTGCGATCGGCGTGGACCTCAAGTCCAAGGTGTGCGTCGTCCGGACCATAACCGACCAGCTGGTCAACGAGCGGTACGACTACATCGTGCTGGCCCCGGGCAGTGTCACCCGCACCTTCGACATCCCCGGTCTGACCGAGCACGCGTTCGGCATGAAGACCCTCGCCGAGGCCGCCTACATCCGCGACCACGTCATCGCCCAGCTCGATCTCGCCGACGCCAGCGACGACCCGGCCGAACGGGCCGCGCGGCTGCAGTTCGTGGTGGTCGGCGGCGGGTACGCGGGCACCGAGACCGCGGCCTGTCTGCAGAAGCTCACGCACGCGGCGCTGCACCGCTACCCGAACCTCGATCCCAGGCTGATCAAGTGGCACCTGATCGACATCGCCCCCAGGCTGATGCCGGAGCTGGGCGACAAGCTCGGCCGCAGCGCCCAGGAGATCCTGCGCCGCCGCGGTGTCGACGTCTCCCTCGGGGTGTCGATCGAGAAGGCCGGCCATCAGGAGGTCACCTTCACCGACGGCCGGGTGGTGCCCACCCACACGCTGATCTGGACGGCCGGGGTGGTCGCCAGCCCGCTGATCGCCACCATGGGCGCGGAGACGGTACGGGGACGGCTCGCGGTCACCGCCGAGATGGCCCTGCCCGGCCACGACGGGGTGTTCGCGCTCGGTGACGCGGCGGCCGTACCGGACAAGGCGAAGGACGAGGCGGGCGCGGTCTGCCCGCCGACCGCGCAGCACGCCATGCGGCAGGGCAAGGTGGTCGCCGACAACGTCATCGCGGCCCTGCGGGGCCAGGCGCTCCACCCGTACGTGCACAAGGACCTCGGTCTCGTGGTGGATCTCGGCGGCAAGGACGCGGTCTCCAAGCCGCTCGGCATCGAGCTGCGCGGGCTGCCCGCGCAGGCGGTGGCCCGCGGCTACCACTGGTCGGCGCTGCGCACCAACGTGGCCAAGACCCGGGTCGCGACCAACTGGCTGCTGAACGCGGTGGCCGGCGACGACTTCGTGCGGACGGGCTTCCAGTCCCGCAAGCCGGCCCGGCTCAAGGACTTCGAGTACACGGACACGTATCTGACACCGGAGCAGGTCAGAGCGCGCGCGGAGGGACCCGCGGACCCGGGCGGTTCGCCGGCGTGACGCAGAGCGCGGCTCGGTGACCGTGGCGGGGCGGTCGGCGTGGACGGAGTTCCGGGGGCGGCTCGCTGCGGCCGACCCCGGGCTGCTCAGGTTCACCGCCGGCCTGCGCACGGTCACGTCGATCGCGCTGACGCTCGCGGTGCTGGCGGCGCTGCGGACCGGGGTGACCCATCTGGTGGCCGGTGCCATCACGGCGATGGTGGCCACCTTCGCGATCCGGGAGAAGGGCCGGCCGGAGCAGGCCGTCACGCTCGCGCTGGGCCTGCCGGTGGCGCTGGCCTCGATGTCGCTGGGCGCGCTGCTCAACGCGCGGGTGGTGATGGGCGACCTGTTCTTCGTGGCGCTCATCTTCTGCGCGGTCTACAGCCGCCGTTTCGGCGACCGCGGTACGGCGCTGGGGCTGATCGGCTTCCAGATCTACTTCGCCTCGCTGTTCGTGCACGCGACCGTGTCCGCGCTGCCCGGCCTGTATCTCACGATCACGGTGGCGTTCGGCTGTGCGGCCGTGGCGCGCTTCGTGCTGGTGCGGGAGACCGCCGCGGGGATCCTGGACCGGCTGCGGCGGGCCTTCCGCGCCCGGCTCGCCCAACTGGTGTCCGCGCAGGCCGAGTTGCTCGATGCCGGACCGGAGGAGCTGGACAAGGCGGTGGAGGAGGTCCGGGTCAGGACCGCCCGGCTGCACGAGACGGCGCTGCTGATCCAGGGGCGGCTCACGGACGGCACCTCCGACGAGACGGTGGCGAGGCTGGTGCAGCGCCGGATCGCGGACGCGGAGATCGCCGCCGAGCGGCTCGGGCTGCTGCTGCTCACCGCCCGCAGCTCCGAGCGGGCGGACACGCTGACCCTGCATCTGCCGGGCGCCCCGCTGCCGTCGGCCGCCGTGGCTCCGGTGCGGGACGAGGCGATGGAGCGGCTGCGGCTCGATCTCGAGGCGCTGCGGCTGCTGGTGCTGCGGCCGGGCGGCCCGGAGAAGGGGACCGCGCTGGCCCGGCTGCGCAACCGGCTGCTCGGCTACCGCGAGGGGGAGAACCTGCCGGCCGCCTCGCCCGCCGTCCAGGACGTGTTCCGGGGCATCGGCGAGGCCGGGCGGGCGGTGCTGGGGCTGCGGATCGCGCTGGACGGGCCGCAGGACGAGTCCGACGACACCCCGGCGACCTCCCGCTCCCGCGAGGAACTGGACGCGGAGGACGCGGCCATCGAGGGCGTCGAGGAGGGCGAGCGGGAGACGGCGGAGGAGACCGGGCTGCGCCGGCCCACCACGCGGGCGGCGGTGCAGGTGGCGGTCGGCTCGTCGCTGGCCGTCGTCGGCGGCGAGTTCCTCTCCGCGCAGCGCTGGTACTGGGCGGTGCTGACCTGCTGGATCGTGTTCCTGAACACCGCGTCCACCGGGGAGATCCTGGTGAAGGGCTACCGGCGGCTGCTCGGCACGGTGCTCGGCGTGGTGGCGGGCATCGTGCTGGCGGGCCTGGTCGGGCACCACACCTGGACGGCGTTCGGGCTGGTGCTGCTCTTCATCTTCGCGATGTTCTACTCGGCGCCGATCTCGTACACCCTGATGTCGTTCTTCGTGACGGCGATGCTGGGCCTGCTCTACACGCTGCTCAACACCTACAGCCTGGACGTCCTGGTGCTGCGGGTGGCGGAGACCGCGCTCGGTGCGGTGTGCGGGGTGATCGCGGCAGCGGTGGTGCTGCCGGTGCACACCGACCGCCGTACCGACGAACTGCTGGTGACGACGTTGGACCGGCTGGCCGACGTGACCCGGGCCGCGGCCGACCAGCTGAGCGGGGCGCCGCCGGTGGACCTGGTGGAGAAGGCGCGGGACCTGGACCAGGCGCTGGCCGACCTGGCCGCGGCCGTCCAGCCGCTGACGCATCCGATCACCCCGCTGCGCTCCCGCCGGGACACCGCCCGCTATGTGGTGGCGCTCCTGGAGACCTGCGCCTACCACGCGCGTTCGCTGGCGGCCACGGCGGAGCTGCTGCCGACCCATCCGTCGATCGCGGCGGATCCCCGGCTGCGCGGGGCGGGACGGCGGATCGTGCACAACATCGAGGCGATCGCCGCCCATGTCGCCGGGAACGGACCGGACGCCGCGATCGAGACCGGCCCCAGCATCGCGTCGATGCTGGAACCGGGCACGCTGCGCGCCCCGCGCTACGGCAGGGTGACCGACCGCGTGCTGCGCCATCTCCAGCGCCTGGACGAGTCGGTGACGGGCCTGGCCCGCCCGCTGGAGGTCCCCGTCCGGCGGCCCGCCGCCCCCTGACCGGGTTCAGCCGGCGGTGCGGCCCAGTGCCTCGGCGCGGACCCGGGCGCAGCTGCGGCTGATCAGGCGGGACACGTGCATCTGGGAGATGCCCAGCCTGTCGGCGATCCGGCTCTGGGTCATGTCCTCGAAGAAGCGCATGTAGAGGATGGCGCGTTCGCGTTCGGGCAGCCGGCGCAGGCCTTCCTTGGCCGCCTCCCGGTCGACGACGACGTCGTAGGAGGTGTCGGAGTCGCCGAGGGTGTCGGCGAGGCTGTAGCCGTCCTCACCCGCGGCGAGTTCGGCGTCCAGGGACAGGGTGCTGAAGCTCTCCAGGGCCTCCAGGCCGGCGCCGACCTCGTCCTCGGTGAGGCCGGTGCGGGCGGCGAGGTCGCCGACCGTGGGCGCGGGCGAGCCCGGGTTCTGGGTGAGCTCGCGGCGGGCCACCCGTACCCGGTTGCGCAGTTCCTGCACCCGGCGCGGAACGCGCAGTGCCCACATCCGGTCGCGGAAGTGCCGCTTGACCTCACCGGTGATGGTGGGCACGGCGTAGCTCTCGAAGGCGCCGCGGGAGGGGTCGTACCGGTCCACGGCCTTGACCAGCCCGAGGGCGGCCACCTGCCGCAGGTCCTCGACGGACTCGCCGCGGTCGCGGAAGCGGCCGGCGATGCGGTGGGCCATGGGCAGCCAGGCGGCGACCAGTTCGTCGCGCAGGGCCTCCCGTTCGGGGCCGTCGCCGAGTTCGGCGAGGCGGGTGAAGCGGGCCGCCGTGTCGGGCGCGTCGTCGTGGGCGCGGGGCGTCGTGCGGGTGGTGGTGCCGAGTGTGCGGGAACGGCTGGTCGACAGGTCGGTGGGCATGCGGAATCGCTCCTGAACTGTGGTTTCAGGGCGTCACCGGAACGTGGTCCCGGGACTCGGCCCGAACTGCGATGTCAGGGTCGCCGCGGAAGCACCACCCGGACCGCTCTCTGCGGGCCCGGGGGCTGTCGTACGACTGCTCCCGTCGGCGCGCGCCTCCGGTCCGAAGCACGAAACTCCGTCTGCCCCTTCGGGCCGGGCGCAAACACCGTCCCCGGTACCGGCCGGTCCGCGGGATCAGCCCAGGGGCACGACGGCGGTGATCCGCTTGCCGCCGCAGGGCAGTCCGGCGACCTCCACGTCCCGGGCCAGCCGGCAGACGATGGGCCAGCCCCGGCCGCCGGACCGCCACCGGTGCCGGTCGTCCGCGGCCCGTTCGGTCACCGGTATCTCGTCGCTGCGGTCGCTGACCGACACCCGTACCGCGCGGCCCTCGACGTCGACGGCGAAGCCGGTGATCCCGCCGCCGTGCAGGATCGCGTTGGTGGTGAGTTCCGAGGTGACGAGCAGGGCGTCGTCGAGGGCCCGGTCGGGGCACGGCACTGCGCGTCGGGCGAGCGCGCCGCGTACGGCGCTGCGGGCGTCGGCGGGGCGCAGCGGCGGGCGGGGGGAATCGGGTGGTGCCGTCGTCGACTCGGTCCGGTAGTTGTCGTACATCCTTTCGCCCCCTGGGTGGTGGACCGGTGGGTGGGGTCTGCCCCGTCGTATCGGGGCTCTTCTCTTCGCCTCACCGGTCGGGGCGCGGCCAAACCCGTTCGCGGGCGGCAAGGGGCTCCCCAAAGTGAAACGGGTCACGTACCCTGTTCACGACTACGCGAAATAGCTCTGGATGGTTTACCGTTCATCCATAAGTGGTCGAGGAGTTGACAGCAGGTCCTCCGCGAACCACCTTTGAACGGCCCTGGCTGGCCTCCCCCGTCCAGCCAGGGCTTTTTCATGCCCGGACGGGTTCCCGGCGGCGATTCTCACCTTCTTCGAGGTGCCCGGCGGGGCGGCAGCGGCTGAAATGGGCGTAGGGAAAGCACCCCGTACCCTCGCCGGCGAGGAGCCCCGTGCCATGACCAAAGCGATCAAACTGCTCACCGCCCTGCCCCAGGCCCAGCGCGAGCGCCTCATGGAACTGGCTCACGAGGTGTCCTTCCCGGAGGACTCCAGGATCTTCGAGGCCGGCGGGACCGCGGACCGGTTCTGGGTGATCCGCTCGGGCGCGGTCAACCTGGACCAGGAGGTGACCGCCCGCAAGCGGGTCACCGTCGCCACCCTGGGCGCCGGCGACCTGCTCGGCTGGTCCTGGCTCTTCCCGCCGTACACCTGGGACTTCGGGGCGGTGGCCTTCAGCCAGGTACGGGCCTACGAGTACGACGCCTCGGCGGTGCTGGCGCTGTGCGTGGAGGACCCGCTGCTCGGCCTGTCGCTGGTACGCACCGTCGCCGAGATCCTCGCCAGCCGCCTGGAGGTCACCCGGGGCAAGCTCCTCGACGCCTACGTCGGGCGGCGCCCGGCGTGACCGCTCAGACGCGGTAGCGGCGCAGCGCCGGGACGGCGGCGGCCAGGGCCAGCATCACCGCCACCACCAGCAGCCCGCCGCCCGCGACCGCGGCGCGCGGCCCGAAGACCGAGCCGGCGGTGCCGTGCAGCACGTCGGCCAGCCGCGGACCGCCCGCGACCACGACGGTGAACACGCCCTGCATCCGGCCGCGCATCTCGTCGGTGGCGGCGGACAGCAGGATCGCGCCGCGGAAGACCATCGAGACCATGTCGGCGACCCCGGCGGCGGCCAGGAAGGCCACGGCGACCCAGAGGTTGCGGCTCAGCCCGAACCCGGCGACGGCCGCACCCCAGCCGACCACCGCGGCGATCACCATCAGGCCGTGCCGGCGGGCCCGGGAGAAGGTGCCGGAGAAGAGCCCGCCGAGGACCGCGCCGACCGGGATCGCCGCGAACAGCAGACCGAGCGCGAGCCCCTCGCCGTAGGCGCCGTAGGTCTCCGCGGCGAGCTGCGGGAACAGGGCGCGGGGCATGCCGAAGACCATCGCGATGATGTCCGCGAGGAACGACAGCAGCAGCACCTTGTGCATGGAGATGTACCGGAAGCCCTCGGCGATCTCGCGCACCCCGGCCCGCCGCGCCGTCGCGCCCGCCAGCGGCGGCAGCGCGGGCAGCCGGTAGACCGCCCACACCGTCACGCACAGCGCCAGCGCGTCGATCAGGTACAGCTCGGGCAGCCCGATGACGGGGATCAGCGCACCGGCGAGCAGCGGACCCACCACCTGCCCGGTCTGCATGACCGTCGAGCCGAGCGCGTTGGCGGCGGGCAGCTGCGCCTCGGGGACCAGCCGGGCGATGGAGGCGGTACGGGCGGGCGCGTTCAGTCCCCAGAACGCCTGCTGCATCGCGAGCAGCACCATCAGCGCGGCCACGGACTCCATGCCGACGGCCGCCTGGACGAAGAACAGCAGCGAGGTCACGCCGATGCCGATGTTCGTGATCAGCAGCAGCCTGCGGCGGTCCATGGTGTCGGCGACCGCGCCGCCCCACAGCGCGAACACGATCAGCGGCAGCAGCCCGGCGAGGCTGGCCGCGCCGACCCAGGCGGACGACCCGGTGATGTCGAAGATCTGCTTGGGCACGGCGACGGCGGTCAGCTGGCTGCCGACCGAGGTGACGATGGTCGACGTCCACAGCCTGCGGTAGGCGGGGATGCGCAGCGGGCGGGTGTCCATCGCCCAGCGCCGCCAGCCGCTCCGGGGCGGGGCGGCCGTGGGGTCGTCGTCGGGGGTCTGTATGCCGGACTGGGTGCCGCTCTCGCTGGTGTCCACGGAGTTCCTGGTGTCCTGGTCTTCTCGGTGCCCGCTACATCTTTTCTGTTGCAGGTTCACTATCGCAGCAACTTCCGTGGCCGCCGAACCGCCTGTCCCAGCATGCGGCCGGCGGCAGGCCCGAGCGCCTCAGGATCCCGTCACGAGCATCAGGCCGAGCCCGATCATGGTCAGCGCCACCAGCCCGTCCAGCACCCGCCAGGCGGACGGCCCGGCGAGATACCGGCCGAGCAGCCGGGAGCCGAAGCCCAGGGCACTGAACCAGCAGAGGCTGGCCAGGGCCGCGCCGAGGCCGAAGGTCCAGCGCAGGTCGCCCCGGTCGGCGGCGAGGGAGCCGAGCAGGAAGACGGTGTCCAGGTAGACGTGCGGGTTCAGCCAGGTCATGGCCAGGCAGGTGAGCACCGCCCGGCGCCGGGACCCCGCCGCCTCGCCCTCGGTGCGCAGGCCGCCGGTGCCGGGCCGCAGGACCCGGCGGGCGGCCAGGGCGCCGTAGCAGAGCAGGAAGGCGCCCCCGACCAGTCCGACCGCGCGCACCGCGCCGGGCCAGGCCACGACGATCGCGCCCACCCCGCCGACGCCGAGCGAGATGAGGGCGGCGTCGGAGAGCGCGCAGATGCCGACGACCACGAGGACCGCGTCACGGCGGATGCCCTGGCGCAGCACGAAGGCGTTCTGGGCGCCGATGGCGACGATGAGCGAGAGGCCGCTGCCGAAGCCCGCGGCAGCGGCGGCGAGAGAGCTGGACATGCCCTCGACGCTACGGAATCGATCACTGTGGGTACAGCTAAAGATTTTTACGTACCCTTAGCACAACTGAAGACAGACGGGAGTGGGCCGGTGGAGCTTCCCCTCGACCAGGTTCGGACGCTGCTGGCGGTGGTGGACGAGGGCACGTTCGACGCGGCTGCCGCGGCCCTGCATGTGACGCCGTCGGCGGTCAGCCAGCGGGTGAAGGCGCTGGAGCAGCGCACGGGCCGGGTGCTGCTGCAACGCACCAAGCCGGTGCGGCCGACGGAGTCGGGCGAGGTGCTGGTCCGCTTCGCCAGGCAGCTGGCCCGGCTGGAGCGGGACGCGCGCGGTGAGCTGGGCATGAGCGGCGCCGGGGAGCCGACCCGGGTGCCGGTCGCGGTCAACGCGGACTCGCTGGCGACGTGGTTCCTGCGGGCGCTGACCGGGCTGCCGGGCGTCTACGTCGAACTGCGGCGGGAGGACGAGGACCACACGGCGGCTCTGCTGCGGGAGGGGCTGGTGATGGCGGCGGTGACCTCGTCGCCGGACGCGGTGCCGGGGTGTTCGGTGCGGGCGCTCGGGCGGATGCGGTACCTGCCGGTGGCTGCGCCGGAGTTCGCAGCGGCGCGGCTTTCGGGGGCGCTGCCGGATGTGCTCGCCGAGGCGCCGGTGGTCGTGTTCGACCGGGTCGACGACTTCCAGGACGGGTTCGTACGGCGGCTGGGCGGTGCGGGCGCGAGTGCGCTGCGGCACTACGTGCCGACGTCCGAGGGGTTCGTGGACGCGGTGACGGAGGGGCTGGGGTGGGGGATGGTGCCGGAGCCGCAGGCGGAACCGCGGTTGCGGGACGGGCGGTTGGTGCGGCTGGGTGGGCGGCGGGAGCTGTGGGTCGACGTGCCGTTGTTCTGGCAGCAGTGGAAGCTGGATTCACCGGCGCTGGGGGCGGTGGCGGAGGCGGTGGTGCGGACGGCGGGGGGTGCGTTGCGCCAGCCGTAGGGGGGGCGGCCGATGGTCGTGCGGGTGGCTGGGGGTGGGTCGCGCCCACGCGGCGGAGCCGCACATTTGCACAGCCCCGCGCCCCTGAAGGGGCGCTCCGGGCCGGGGCGTTCACAAGGACCGTTCCGCGCTGTCCAGGAGCATTTCCAGGGCCGTCGGGTAGGCGCTCGTCACCATCCGCTTCGCCAGCAGGCGGGACGCCTCCGCGATGCGCGGGTGGGTGGTGTGCGGGAGGCGGGCGTAGGTCGAGTGCCATTTGTCCTCGTCGGCTCGCTGGGAGTCCTTCGGCAGGGTCAGGGAGGCGGCGTCGAGGGCGGCGAAGGCGAGGGTCTGGTCGATGAAGGCGTGGTAGACGCGCACGGTCTCGGCGAGTGAGAAGCCCGCCGTGCGCAGGACGTCCAGGACCGCCTCGTCGGCGGCGAGTTCGTGGGCCCGGCCGGTCACGCGGCTCGTCGTCAGCAGGGCCGCCTGCGGGTGGGCGACGTACTGCGCGTGGATGCGCAGGCCGATGGCCCTCAGGTCCGTCCGCCACTCCCCCGTCGGGGTCCAGCCGGCCAGCGCCTGGCCGATGAGGGCGTCGCCGATCGCCAGGGTCAGGTCGTCCATGCCCCGGAAGTAGCGGTACAGGGTGCTGGGGTCGCAGTCGAGGGCGAGGCCCAGGCGGCGGGCGGTCAGGCCGGTGCTGCCGTGCTCGCGCAGCAGGCGCAGCGCGGTCTCCACGATCAGCCGCTCGGAGAGCACCGTGCCGCTGCGGGTGGGACGCCGCCGACGCCGCTTTTCCTCCGGTACAACCGTTTTGGGCATCGTGTGCTCCCTGCCGTTCTTATGCCAACGCCATTGACCTTACGTGACCACCCGGCGTTTCATTCCGGCCAAGGCGCCCCCCATGTCCGACTTCGCTCTCTGGCACAGAAGGAGATTCCCGCATGCGTGTACTGCTCGTGGGAGCCGGTGGTGTGGGCACCGCCGTCACCCGGATCGCGGCCCGGCGGCCGTTCTTCGACCTGATGGTGGTCGCCGACTACGACCCGGCCCGCGCCGAGGCGGCGGTGACGGCCGTCGGCGACGACCGGTTCCGCGCCGAGCGCGTCGACGCCGGTGACGAGGCGGCCGTGGCCGCGCTGCTGGCCCGGCACGGCTGCGACGTGCTGCTCAACGCCACCGACCCGCGCTTCGTCATGCCCCTGTTCCGGGCCGCCCGCAAGGCCGGCGCGGACTACCTCGACATGGCGATGTCGCTGTCCCGTCCGCATCCGGAGCGGCCCCACGAGGAGTGCGGCGTCAAGCTCGGCGACGAGCAGTTCGCGCTGGCCGGGGAGTGGGAGCAGACGGGCGCGCTGGCGCTGGTCGGGATGGGGGTGGAACCAGGTCTTTCGGACGTCTTCGCCCGGTACGCGGCCGACGAGCTCTTCGACGAGATCGAGGAGATCGGCATCCGCGACGGCGCGAACCTGACCGTGGACGGCTACGACTTCGCGCCCTCCTTCAGCATCTGGACCACCATCGAGGAGTGCCTCAACCCGCCCGTCGTCTACGAGCGGGAGCGCGGCTGGTTCACCACCGCGCCGTTCAGCGAGCCCGAGGTGTTCGACTTCCCGGACGGGATCGGACCGGTCGAGTGCGTGAACGTCGAGCACGAGGAGGTGCTGCTGGTGCCGCGCTGGGTGGACGCGCGGCGGGTCACCTTCAAGTACGGGCTCGGGCGCGAGTTCATCGAGACGCTCAAGACGCTGCACCTGCTGGGTCTGGACCGCACCGCCCCGGTGACGGTGCCCGGCCCGGACGGCCCGGTCGCGGTCTCGCCCCGGGACGTGGTCGCCGCCTCGCTGCCGGACCCGGCGACGCTCGGCGAACGCATGCGCGGCAAGACCTGCGCGGGCACCTGGGTGCGCGGGCTGAAGGACGGACGGGAACGGGAGGTGTATCTCTACCACGTTGTGGACAACCAGTGGTCCATGGCGGAGTACGGTTGTCAGGCCGTGGTGTGGCAGACGGCCCTCAACCCGGTCGTCGCCCTCGAACTCCTGGCCACCGGCGCGTGGTCGGGCTCGGGCGTCCTCGGCCCGGAGGCGTTCCCGGCCCGCCCGTTCCTCGACCTGCTGACCGAATACGGCTCCCCCTGGGGTCTGCGCGAGCAGTGACCGCCCGCGAATCCTGCGGGACTTGGCCGTTTCAGCCGCGCCCGGACCGGTGACCCGGAACCGAGCAACACGCATCTGAAACGGCTGAGTCGACTTGGATCGCAGGTGACTTCGATGGACGACTGGCGAGACCACGCCGAGTGCCGCTACGAGGACCCCGACCTCTTCTTCCCGATCGGGACCACCGGACCGTCGCTGCACCAGACCCGGCGTGCGAAGGCGGTGTGCGAGCGCTGCCCGGTGCAGGACCCCTGCCTGCGCTGGGCGATGGAGACCGGGCAGGCCGTCGGCGTCTGGGGCGGCACCACCGAGGCGGAGCGCCGGCTGCTGGCGCGGCGCCGGCAGCGGGCGGCGCGCCGGTTCAGCTGACGTCGGCCGGGGCCGGCGCGGCCGGCAGCCGGAGGGTGAACTCGGCGCCCTTGCCGGGTTCGCTGCGCACCTCGGCGGTGCCGTCGTGGGCGGCGAGCAGATGGCGCACGATCGGCAGGCCGAGGCCGCTGCCCCCGGTACGGCGGCTGCGGGACTTCTCCGCGCGCCAGAACCGCTCGAAGACGTGCGGGAGATCGTCGGCGGCGATGCCGGGACCGGTGTCGGTGACGGTGAGGACGACGACGTCACCCGCGCGGCGGGCGGACAGGGTCACCGTGCCGTCGGCGGGGGTGTGCCGGATGGCGTTGGAGACCAGGTTGCCGAGGGCCTGCCGCATCCGTACCGGGTCGGCGTCGAGCCAGGCGGTGCCGTCGGTGTCGGTCAGCAGGGTGACTCCGGTCGCGTCGGCGGCGACGCGATGGGCGGCGGCGACCTGCTCGACGAGGTCGGCGGCGCGCACCGGTTCGCGGTGCACGCGCAGGGTGCCGGCGTCGGCGGCGGCCAGGTCCTGGAGGTCGTCGATGATCCGCTGCAGGACCAGCGCCTCCTCGTGCAGGGAACCCAGCAGGGCCGGGTCGGGGTCGACCAGGCCGTCCCGGGTGACCTCCAGCCAGCCGCGGATGTTGGTGAGCGGGCTGCGCAGTTCGTGGGCGATGTCGCTGACCATCGCCTTGCGCTGCTCCTCCAGGCGTTCCCGGCGCTCGGTGAGGTCGTTGAACGCCTCGGCCAGCAGCCCGGTCTCGTCCCGGGTGCGCACCGGTGCCCGCACGTGCAGCTCGGGCGGCTGCTGCGCGGCGGCGGTGAGCGCGCGCAGCGGTCGTACCAGGCGCATGGCGACGACGGCGGTGACGGCGACCGTGACGGCGAGGACCAGGCCGGCCGCGCCGACGATCTTCGTCTTGTTGGCCCGGGACATGTCGAAGCGGGGTGCGGTCTGGTCGCCGATGCCGAGGAAGAGCTCGGCGGCCGGGGCGACGTACGGTTCGAGCTGGGTGCGCCGGGCGTTGAGAACACAGCTCTTCGCGACCTGGTCCATCGCCCGTCCGGCGTCCCCCTTGTTCGTCTCTTCCTTCTCGCCCTTCCTGGTGAAGAGGAAGCCGCCGGTGACCGGGGTGCGCCCGGTGGTGTCGTAGGTGAGGAAGAGCTTGCCGCCCAGGTCCATGTCGTGGGCCTGGAGGCAGGGGCGGGCCAGGCCGGTCAGCGCGGTGAGGGCACTCGTCTCGCTGCCGGTCGGGAAGTCGAGCGTCGAGTTCCGGCCGGTGACCCCGGTCATGACGAGGTCGCCGCAGCCGTACTTGTAGGAGAAGGAGGTGTCCGTGCCGTCCTCGACGACCAGATAGGGCCGCCCGCTCGGGGTGTGCTGGACGCTGGTGCCGGCGGTGAACCGGTCGAAGCAGGACTTCTGCTTCTCCGCGACCAGGTCCATCTTCCTGCGTTCGGCCGCGGTGAGCCGGTACGGGCCGACCGCGCGCGGGTCGATGCCGCTGAGCTGGGCGCCGAACTCGGTGTAGGTGTCGGTGTGCAGGGGGTCCACGGCGGCGGCCGGCCGGGGTGGCAGCGGGGTGTCCTGGGGTGCCGAGTCGGCGATCAGCGTGCGGTCGGCGGTGGTCAGGGCGATCCTGCGGCCGGTCTTCGCGGCCAGCGCCCGCACGGTGTGCCGGACCCCGCTCCAGTCCGGGTGGTCCGCCGCGTACCCGCTGAGCTCGGCGAGGATCCTGTTGTCGGCGGCCAGGTCCTGCCCCTGTTCCTCCTCCAGTGCGCTGGTGGTGGTGGTCACCGCGAGCCAGGCGGTGGCGGCCACCGAGCAGACGGCGATCAGTACCGAGGTGAACAGCAGCCTGACCAGCAGCCGTTTGCGCCACGGTATCCGGGGCCTCACGGCTGCCTGCCGCTCAGCTTGTAGCCGACGCCGAACACGGTCACCAGCCGCACCGGCCGCCGGGGATCGGCCTCGATCTTCCGGCGCAGGTTCATCACGTGGACGTCGACGGCCCGTTCGGTGGAGGACCGGTCGAAGCCCCGGGTGCACTGGAGCAGCTGCCGCCGGGTGAAGACCCGGTCGGGTTCCCCGGCCATGGCGAGCAGGATCTGGAACTCGGCCGGGGTCACCTCCACCGGCTCCCCGTCGCAGCGCACCGCGTGCCGCACCGGATCGACGCTGATCCCGGCGGCGGTCACGGCGGGTTCCTCCTCCCGGACCGGGGCGGCCCGCCCGCTGCGCCGCAGGACGGTCCGGATCCGGGCCATCAGCTCGCGCGGGCTGTACGGCTTGGTCATGTAGTCGTCGGCGCCCAGCTCCAGGCCGAGCAGCACGTCGTCCTCGTCGGAGCGGGCCGTGAGCATCAGCACCGGGATCTCCGGGTCGCCGCCGCGCAGCACCCGGCAGACGCCGAAGCCGTCGATCACCGGGAGCATCAGGTCGAGGACGACCAGGTCGGGCCCGAGCCGCCGGGCCGCGTCCAGCGCGGCGGCCCCGTCGTGGACCACGGTCGCGCTGTGCCCCTCGGCGAGCAGCGATCTCCGGATCAGCTCGGCCTGCATCTCGTCGTCCTCGGCGACCAGCACATGCGCACACACGAGTTCGAACCCTAGCTCTCTACCGGGCGAGCCAGTCGGCGTGCCCCATGACGACGACGGGATGCCGGTCCGGGTCGAGGGTGCGCAGCAGCTCCTTCATGTGCGCCTTGGCGACACTGACGCAGGCGTGCGTCGGACCGCCGTGGTCGACATGCAGCCACACGCCGCCGCCCCGCCCGGCGCCCATCGGCCGGGTCCAGTCGAGCGGTGACGTGCCCGGCTCCCGGTTGTAGTTGATGGCGATCACGTAGTCGAAGGACCCTTCCAGCGGCTCGCCCTCGAACCCGGTACCGGGCGAGGTGAAGCCGTAGGAGTGGTGGTACGGCAGCCTGCTCCCCGGGTCGGCGAGCAGGCCCCCGGCGTCGGTGAGCCCGTACACGCCGACGGGCGAGCGCAGGTCCCCGGCCATGTGGTGCTCGCTCCAGCCGTCCCTGCCGTTGTGCGCGGGCCAGGTGGCACCGGTCTGCCAGACGTCGTCGTCCCGTTCGTACAGGGCGACGGAGGACACCGGTGAGTTCCTGCCCCGCCCGCGGGCGACGACGACCTGCTCCGCCCGCCCCGGTATGGCGGCGGTCGTCTTCGGCCCGAGCCCGGGTATGCCGCTCGGCTGCGGGCTGTTGCTCTCGGGTGTGGGGGAAGCCGTCACCTGCACCGGCCGGTCGTCCCCCGACCGACTCGGCGCGGCCTCGGCGCCTCCCCCGCATCCGGAGAGCAGGAGGGGGGAGGCGGAGAGGAGGGCAACAGCAGTTCTGCGATGGATCATGCAACCGACCCTGACCGACGAATGTAAGAAACTCGTCAGCTTTCAGCGCCCGTTGCCGAAGGCGCCCCGTCAGGGGCGCGGGGAACTGCGCGAGAACCCCCCACCGGCCGGCAGCCGAACCGCTACGGCTTGCCCTTCTTGTACAACCACGTCTGGAACAAGGAACCGAGGTCCTTCCCCGACTGCACCTCCGCCAGCTTCACGAACTCCGCGGTGGTCCCGTGCCCGTACCGGTGCTCCGAGGCCCACGCCCGCAGAATCCGGAAGAACACCGGATCCCCGACCGTCTTGCGCAGCTCGTGCAGGGCCATCGCGCCCCGCGCGTACACCGGCTCACCGAAGATGTTCTCGCCGCTGCCCGGATCCCCCGGCGGGTACTCCCACAGCGCGTCGCTCGCCGGCTTCGCGTACAGCGCGTCGAAGGTCTTCTGCGCGCTGTCGCCCCCGTGCTGCTCGCTGTACAGCCACTCGGCGTACGTGGCGAAGCCCTCGTTGAGCCAGATGTCCTTCCAGGCGGTGAGGGAGACGGAGTCGCCGAACCACTGGTGGGCGTTCTCGTGCACGAGCGTGCTCAGATCCGGCGCCGAGTCGTAGATCGGCCGGCCCTGCGTCTCCAGCGCGTACCCGACGCTCGGCGCGTGGTCGACGATCGACCCGGCGGAGCGGAACGGATACGGCCCGAACAGCTTGCTCTCCCACTCCAGCACCGAGGGCAGCTTCTTCAGCACGGCCGCCGACCCGCTCGCCTCGCGCGGGTCGACCGCGTTGTAGACCTTGATCCCGTCCCGGGTCGTGTACTGCTGCACCGTGAACTTGCCGACGGTGGCGGTGGCGAGGTAGGCGGCCATCGGCTCGGCCTGCCGCCAGCGGAAGGTCGTGCTGTTCCCGGACGTGTGCCGGGCGACGAGGACGCCGTTGGCGACGGCGGTGCGGCCCTTGGGGACGGTGATCGTGAAGTCGTACGACGACTTGTCCTTGGGGTGGCTGTTGGCCGGGAACCAGGTCATCGCGCCCTGCGGCTCCCCGGCGACGAACGCGCCGTCGTCCGTGCGGATCCAGCCGTCGGCCGAGCCGTCGGGGTCGGTGACCTGCTTGGGCGTGCCGTTGTACGCCACGGTGACCCGGAAGTCCCGGCCCTTCGCCAGCGCCCGCGCCGGCGTGACGACGAGTTCCTGTCCGGTGCGGCTGAAACGGGCGGTCCGGCCGTCGACGGTCACCCGGGTGACCTTCAGGCCGCTGAGGTCGAGGTCGAAGCGGGTCAGCTTCTCGGTGGTACGGGCGGTGAGGACCGCCTTGCCGTCGAGGTGCCGCGAGGTGGTGTCGTAGCGGAGCGTCAGGTCGTAGTGGCTGACGTGGTAGCCGCCGTTGCCGCTGAGCGGGAAGTACGGGTCGCCCGCGCCCGCGGCGCCGACCGTGCTCGCCGAGGCTGTCCCGGCGGCGGCGAGCAGGGCCGCCACGGCGACCGGGACGGTGCCGAGGACGGCCTCGCGGCGGAGGACTGCGGTACGTCTGCTTGCGCCCTGCACATGGACTCCTAGGGGGGTGGCCGATGATCAGTGGCCCACAGACTAGGCGCGCGGGTGTCCGCGTTTCCCCCTCATTCTGGTCAAGCCGCGCCGCGTCGGCAGCTCGTGGAGCGGGGCCGCCGCTTACGCTCGCGGCACCGTCAGCGAGCCGAGAGGTGCATCGACCGTGAGCGTGCGCGTGCGCAGGATCTATGAGTCGCCCGAGCCTGCGGACGGGCTGCGCGTCCTGGTGGACCGGCTGTGGCCGCGCGGGCTGTCCAAGGAGGTCGCGCACGTCGACGAGTGGCCGAAGGGCCTGACCCCGTCGGACGAGCTGCGCCGCTGGTTCCACGCGGGCGGGACGTACGAGGAGTTCGTCGGCCGCTACGAGGCGGAACTGGCCGCCCCCGAGGCCGCCGAACTCCTCGACGGCCTCCGGGAGTTGACCCGTAAGGGCCCAGTGACCCTGCTCACCGCGTCCAAGACCCCCGACGAAAGCCACGCCACGGTACTGGCGCGACTCCTGACCGCCTGAGCGGCAAGCGCCCCGAAAGGGGCGCGGGGAACTGCGCGACCAGCCACGACGGAGCCGCAGACGAAGACGGCGCAGGCAGCGCGTCGCGGCACTTCCGGCACACCTCTCAGGTGGTCTGCTTCGCCGCCGCCCGTCCCGCCGCCCGCCCCGAGAACAGGCAGCCGCCGAGGAACGTGCCCTCCAGCGCGTTGTACCCGTGCACACCGCCGCCGCCGAAGCCGGCCACCTCGCCGGCCGCGTAGAGCCCGCCGATCGGCTGCCCGTCGGCACCGAGGGCCCGGGAGTCCAGGTCGGTCTGGATGCCGCCGAGGGTCTTGCGGGTGAGGACGTGCAGCTTGACGCCGATCAGCGGTCCGGCTGCCGGGTCGAGGATGCGGTGCGGGGTAGCGACCCGGCCGAGGCGGTCGCCGATGTAGCGGCGGGCGTTGTGGATGCCCTGGACCTGGGAGTCCTTGCTGTAGGAGTTGCCGATCTGCAGGTCGCGGGCGACGATCTGGCGGCGCACCTCGGCGGCGTCGAGGAGCGCCTTGTCGGTGAGGCCGTTCATCTTCTCGACGAGCTGGTCCAGCGAGGTCGCGGTCACGAAGTCCGCGCCGTGGTCGAGGAAGGCCTGCACCGGGCCGGGCGCGCCCTTGCCGAGCAGCCGGTCGCGCAGCACGGCCTTGCGGTCCTTGGCGGTGATGTCGGGGTTCTGCTCGGAACCGGAGAGCGCGAACTCCTTCTCGACGATCTTCCGGGTGAGGACGAACCAGGAGTGGTCGTACCCGGCGATGTCCTCGGTGGTGCGCAGGTGCCGCAGGGTGCTGAGGGTGTCGTAGCCCGGCAGGCAGGGGTCGGGCAGGCGGCGGCCGAGGGCGTCGAGCCAGACGGAGGACGGGCCGGGCAGGATGCGGATGCCGTGGCCGGGCCAGATCGGGTTCCAGTTCTGGATGCCCTCGGTGTAGTGCCACATGCGGTCGCGGTTGACCAGGCGGACGCCGGCCCCGGCGCTGATGTCGAGCATCCGGCCGTCCACGTAGGCGGGAACGCCGGTGACCATCTCGGCGGGGGGCGTGCCGAGGCGTTCGGGCCAGTAGCGGCGGACGATGTCGTGGTTGGCGCCGATGCCGCCGGTGGTGACGACGACGGCCTGGGCGGTGAGTTCGAAGTCGCCGATGCGGTCGCGGTTGGAGGAGACACCGCGCGCCGAGTCGTCGGGGGCGAGGACGGTGCCGCGGACGCCGCGCGCCTCGCCGTCCTCGATGACGAGCTCGTCGACCTGGTGGCGGTGGTGGAAGGTGAGCAGTCCGTCGCGGGCGGCCTGCCTGGCGTACCGGACGAAGGGCTCGACCACGCCGGTGCCGGTGCCCCAGGCCACGTGGAAGCGGGGCACGGAGTTGCCGTGGCCGTCCGCCCGCAGGTCGCCGCGCTCGGCCCAGCCGACGGTCGGCAGCAGGCTGATGCCGTGGCCCTGCAGCCAGGGCCGCTTCTCCCCGGCCGCGAACTCGACGTAGGCCCGGGCCCAGCGCACCGCCCAGGAGTCCTCGTCCTCCTTGCGGTCGAACTGGGCGCTGCCCTGCCAGTCGTTCCAGGCCAGGTCGAGGGAGTCCTTGATGCCGAGCCGGCGCTGCTCGGGCGAGTCGACGAGGAAGAGCCCGCCGAAGGACCAGAACGCCTGGCCGCCGAGGTTGGCGGCGTTCTCCTGGTCGACCAGGGCGACGCGCCTGCCCCTGCTGGTGAGTTCGTGCGCCGCGACCAGGCCGGCGAGACCGGCTCCGACGACGATGACGTCCGCGTCCATGGCGTCGCCCCTTCTTATCCGAATCGGGTGCTGCCGTCCGTCAGCAGCGCGGTGAGCAGTTGTTTGAGCCAGGCACGGGCCCGGTCCACGTCCTTGTCGAGCAGCAGCTGGGTGGTGACTCCGTCGTACGCGGCGACCACGGCGTGCGCGGCGTCCTCGACGCCGCCGAGGACGGCGGGGAGCGGGGCGTGGCCGCGAGCCCGGAAGAGCCGGTCGGCGATGGCCTGGCGCAGCCGGGCGCGGTGGTCGAGGAGGGCTTCGGCGACGGCCGGGTCCCGGGCCGCGTGCACCAGGAAGTCGGTCTTCACCAGCAGCCAGTCCACGTCGAGGAGGAGCACGTCGGTGACCCGGTCCACGGAGGCCGGTACGTCCAGGTCGGGTCCGTCGCCGGCGAGGGCGTCGGCGACCTGCTGGGCGATGAGGTCGGCGCGTTCCCGGTAGAGGGCGAAGAACAGCTCGTCGAGAGTGGCGAAGTTCGAGTAGAAGGCGCCCCGGCTGAACCCGGCGGCCTCGCAGACCTCCTCGATGGAGACCCGCCCGAAGCCCTTGGCGGCGAACACGGTGAACGCGGCGTCGAGCAGCCGGGCGCGGGTCTGCACCCGCCGCCGGGTCACGCGCGGGTGCGCACCGCCGTCCACTGCCATGTGCCGACCTCCGTTCGATACGCGAATGTATCGAATACATCGATGTATCGAAAGAGGCCGGCACAAACCCGGCCGTCGCAGATCTGGCCGCCGCAAGCCCGGCCGTCGCGTACCCGCCGGAGAGCAAATAGGAACAGATTTTCGATTACGGAGTACGCTTGGCTCATGGCCACGCACCTCCAGGGCTCCCTGTTCGACCAGACCGACGAGCTGCGGCTCGGCACCCTCGACGGCATCGGCCGGACCGTGCTGGGCTCCGGCGCCTGGATCGACGTGCTGCCCGGCTGGCTGAGCGGCGCCGACGCGCTGTTCGAGGAGCTGGCGGCGGACGTCCCCTGGCACGCCGAGCGCCGGCAGATGTACGACAACGTCGTGGACGTACCGCGCCTGCTCGCCTTCTACGGCGCCGCCGACCCTCTCCCCCACCCCGTCCTCACCGCGGCCCGCGAGGCGCTCACCCTGCACTACGCCGAGGAGCTGGGCGAGCCGTTCGCCACGGCCGGGCTCTGCTACTACCGCGACGGCCGGGACAGCGTGGCCTGGCACGGCGACCGGATCGGGCGGGGCGCGCGAGAGGACACCATGGTCGCGATCGTCTCCGTGGGCGCACCGCGTGACCTGCTGCTGCGCCCGCTGCGCGGCGGCCCCTCGGTCCGCCGCCCGCTCGGCCACGGCGACCTGATCGTGATGGGCGGCTCCTGCCAGCGGACCTGGGAGCACTGCGTGCCGAAGACGGCCCGGGCCGCCGGACCGCGGATCAGCATCCAGTTCCGGCCGCACGGGGTGCGCTGACCCGGATCCCCGTCAACCGGTGCCCCCGTTCATGTGGTTGGCTGTCCTCCGTTTCGAACTGCACGAACGGGCGGGCCGGGGAGATCATGCGCGCTGAGGTACACGAAGTCGCCACGGGCACCTATCTGGTGCACGGGCACCACACCAACTGGGTGATCCTCAAGGACGGGGACGCCGTCACGCTGGTGGACACCGGCTACCCCGGGGACCGGGAGGGGCTGCTCGGCTCCCTCGCGGAGGTGGGCAGTTCACCGGAGGCGGTCGCGGCCGTCCTGATCACGCACGCGCACAACGACCACCTCGGCTCGGCCGAGTACCTGCGCGACACCCACGGCACGCCGGTCTACCTGCACGAGGCCGAGGTGCCGCACGCCCGGCGGGACTACCTCCAGCAGGTGGCCGTCGGCGACGTGCTGAAGAACGCCTGGCGGCCCGGTGTGGTGCCGTGGCTGGTGCACGTGCTGCGCGTCGGCGGCACCGAGCAGCACCCGGTCAAGGCGCCCGAGGCGTTCCCGGTCGCCGAAGGTCCTCTCGACCTGCCGGGCCGCCCGGTCCCGGTGCACACCCCGGGCCACACCGACGGGCACACCGTCTACCACCTGCCCGGCGCCGGTCTGGTGATCTCCGGGGACGCGCTGGTCAGCGGCCACCGCACCTCGCGGATCGAGGGCCCGCAGCTGCTGCCCGACATGTTCCACCACGAGCGGGCCCGGGCCGTCGCCTCGCTGGAGCTGATCGGCGCCCTCGACGGCGACGCCCTGCTGCCGGGACACGGCCCGCTGCACCGGGGTTCGGTGCGGGCCGCCGCCGACCGGGCCCGGGAGCTGGCGTCGTAACCCGCCGGCCTTAAGGTTCCTCCCATGGCCTTGCAGATCAACGCCACCAATCCGGAGCACCCCGCGCTCCTGCTCGAACTCCCCTGGGACGTCCCGCTGGAGGAGTGGCCCGAGGACTACCTCGTGCCGCTCCCCCGCGGCATCTCCCGGCACGTGGTGCGCTACGCCCGGGCCGGCAGCGAAGTCATCGCGGTGAAGGAGCTGGCGGAGCGCCCGGCGCTGCGCGAGTACGAGCTGCTGCGCGACCTGGACCGGCTCACCATCCCCGCGGTCGACCCGCTCGCCGTGATCACCGGCCGTACCGACCCCGCGGGCGAACCCCTGGAGTCGGTACTGGTCACCCGGCATCTGGGCGGCTCGATGCCGTACCGCTCGATGTTCGAGACGACCATGCGCCCGGCCACCATGCACCGCCTCATGGACGCCCTGGCCGTCCTGCTGGTCCGTCTGCACCTGGCCGGGTTCGCGTGGGGCGACTGCTCGCTGTCCAACACCCTGTTCCGGCGGGACGCGGGCGCCTACGCGGCGTACCTGGTGGACGCCGAGACCGGCGATCTGCACTCGCAGCTGAGCAACGGGCAGCGGGAGTACGACCTCGACCTGGCCCGGGTGAACATCAGCGGGGAACTGCTCGACCTGGAGGCCTCGGGGGCGCTGCATCCCTCCCTGGACCCGATCGAGTTCGGCTTCGAGATCTGCACCCGGTACGGCGAGCTGTGGGGGGAGCTGACCCGGACCTCGGTGTATCCGGCGGGCAAGTACCACTACATCGAGCGCCGGATCCGGCGCCTGAACGACCTCGGTTTCGACGTCGCGGAGATGCAGATCCAGCACTCCTCCAACGGCGACTCCGTCACTTTCGTGCCGAAGGTCGTCGACGCCGGCCACCACCAGCGCCAGCTGCTGCGGCTGACCGGCCTGGACGCCGAGGAGAACCAGGCGCGGCGGCTGCTGAACGACCTGGAGAGCTGGATGGCCACCCAGGACGACTACGCCCCCGGCGATCCCCTCGCGGCCCGCCCCGAGGTGCTGGCCCACCGCTGGGTGCGGGACGTCTTCCGTCCGACCGTGCGGGCCGTGCCGCTGGAGCTGCGCGGCTCGATGGACCCGGCCGAGATCTACCACGAGCTGCTCGAACACCGCTGGTACCTGTCCGAGCGGGCACAGCACGACATAGGCCTCGACAAAGCGGTCGAGGAGTACATCGAGAACGTGCTGCCCAAGGCGAGGGAGACGCTGGAGCCGGTCACCCCGGAGTGAGCCCGGGGTGAACCCGGCCGGGCCGGCGCGCGGGTCAGTCGTGCGGGACGACGGCCACCGGGCAGTCGGCGTGGTGCAGCACCCCGTGCGCGACCGAGCCGATACGGGCGCCGACCGCCGTCCGGTGGGCGCGCCGCCCGACGACCATCAGCTGGGCCCGGCCTGCCACGGAGAGCAGCACCTGCCCCGCGCTGCCCATCTCCACGTGTTCGGCGACCGGCACCTGCGGGAACCGCTCGCGCAGCGGCCGGACCGCCTCGGCCAGCGCCTTCTTCTCGAAGGGCTCCATGCCGCCGGCCTCGTCGAGGAGCTTCAGGGAGCCCGGGCTGTAGGCGAAGACCGGCGGCAGGGTCCAGGCCCGCACCGCCCGGACCGTCGCGCCGCGGGCCGCCGCGGTCTCGAACGCGAACTCCAGGGCTGCCGCGCTGTCCTCCGGGGTGCCCTGCTGGCCCACGACGACCTCCCGTCCGGCGGCCTCCGCGGTGGGCCGGTCACCGGCGCGCACCAGGACCACCGGGCGTACGGCCTCGGCGATCACCTGCTGTCCGACGGAGCCGAGCAGGAACCCGACGACCCGGCCGTGCCCGCGCGAGCCAAGCGCCAGCAGCTCGGCCCCGGCCGCCGCTTCGGCCAGCGCCTCGACCGGGCCGCCCTCCACCACGTCCACGCTCACCGCGAGCCCCGGATAGCGTCCGGTGACGGTCCGCACCGACTCGGCGACCCCGTCGGACACCCATCCGCGCTGGGCCTCCCGGTCACCGCCCAGCGCCTCGTGCTCCTCGTACCGCCAGGCGTGCACCGCCCGCAGCGGGAGCCCCCGGCGGACCGCTTCCCGGGCCGCCCAGTCGAGAGCGGCGAGGCTCTCCTCCGTACCGTCGACCCCTGCCGTGAGCGGGCGTGTCATGCGCCGGCCTCCTCGTCTGTTCCGTGTCCGTGTGATCAGTTTTCCGCACTGACAGGTGCCCGCTGTGCACCCTCGTACCAGAGCGAAGGCAGGCGAACCCTGGCTCACGTCGCCGGCCGCGGTCGTGGAGGTCGTCGAGGCGGACGTCCCCGCGGCCGTCGCAGGCTGTCGCGCGGGGCGCGGCCGTCCCGGACCAGGCGGTCGAGCAGGTCGCGCGCAGCTGACCTCGCGGGATCCGGACCGGTACTTCGCCAGGCCGGGCAAGCCGGGTCGGCACCCGACCATGCGGTCGAGGCCGGCGAGGATCGACGGCTGCTTCGCCTTCCTCGAACAGCGCTGCGCGGGCGAGATCCTGCGGCGGTTCGGGGGCCGACTTCTTCGCCGGGTTGACGGTCGAAGACGAGCAGGAGGTGATCTCGTTGCCTGCCCTGCCTGCCGGCGGGAACCGCGGTTGAACGCGTGCAGCTCGCTGACTGAGAATGGTCTGGCTGGCCTGTGCCGTTTCGGCGGCTAACCGTTTTCAGGGGGGAAAATGGGCGGTAGCGCCTTTGGGGAGCTTCTGCGTGACTGTCGGCTCTCGACCGGCTGGACGCAGGAGGAACTGGCCGACCGGTCAGGGGTGTCGGCCCACTCGATCAGCGTGTTGGAGGCGGGGCGGCGACAGCCCCGGCTCTCCTCGGTGAGTCGGCTCGCGGAGGCCCTCGCGCTCGATCCGCGCCGCCGCGAGCAGTTCCTCGCGGCGGCGCGGATCGTCTCCGCTCCGGCCCGCTCGGCCGTCGCCCCCGCAACGGGGCAGCTGCGCCCGGGTGCGCCCTGCCAGCTCCCTTACGACACCCGGCTGTTCACCGGCCGGGTCCGGGAGCTCGACCAGCTGCTGGCGCTGTCCAGGTCGGCGCCCGCGGGCAGTGCTTCCGGGATGGTGGTGATCTCGGCGATCGACGGCATGGGCGGCGTGGGCAAGTCCGCGCTGGCTGTTCGCGTCGGGCACCGCGTGCGTGCGCAGTTCCCTGACGGGCAGCTCTTCGTGGATCTCCACGGCCACACGGCCGGGATCGCCCCGATCACCCCTGCCGACGCCCTGGACTGGCTGCTGCGTTCGCTGGGCGTGCCGCCGCAGCAGATACCCGAGGAACTGAGCAACCGAGCCGCCCTGTACCGGGAACGGCTCGCCGACACGCGCACCCTGATCGTCCTCGACAACGCTGCCAGCAGCGCGCAGGTGCGCCCGCTTCTGCCTGGCACGCCCGGCTGCCTGGTCCTGATCACCAGCCGCAATCGACTCACCGGCCTCGACGACGCACACAGCCTCGCTGTCGACGTGCTCCCCGACACGGACGCGGTGGCGCTGCTGTGCGAAGGCGCGGGTCCCGGTCGAGTCCCCGCCGGCCATCCGGCGGCCGACGAGCTCGTCCGGCTCTGCGGCCATCTGCCGCTGGCGATCCGCATCGCTGCTGCACGGCTGCGCCACCACCGCGGCCTGGACCTTCAGGACCTGGTGGACAGGCTCCGCGACGAGCACCGGCGCCTGGCCCATCTGACGGACGAGGACCGCAGCCTGACCGCTGTCTTCGCCACCTCCGTCGCCTCCATCGCTCCCGACGAACAGGGCCTGCTGCGGCTGCTGGGCCTCTTCCCCGGCCACGACGTCGACACCTGCGCTGTCGCCGCCCTGGCCGGCATCGACCACCGCACAGCGGAGCGGCTGCTGGAATCCCTGCTCCACCACAATCTGCTGGTCCAGCGCACCCCGGGCCGCTACCTCTTCCACGACCTCGTCGGTCTCTACGCCCGGTCGATGGCCGAGGACCAGACCTGGGAGACGGACCGCAACGCCCCGCTGCACAGGCTGGCGGACTACTATCAGGACGCCGCCGCGCGGGCCAACGAACATCTGGCACGCCGCACCCGCCCCGGCCGACACCTCGAGTCGGCGGCACCGGCCACCCTCCCCGCGCTGACCGACCGGCCCAAAGCCCTGGCCTGGATGCGCAACGAGCACCGGAACCTGTTCGCACTCCTCGGCCACCCCGCCCTCGCGGCCCGCCCCTCGTTCACGGTGTCGCTCTCCGCCGACGTGGCGGCATTCCTCCTGCTGGAGGGGCGCTGGAGCCAAGCCGCCGCACTGCACCAGTCCGCAGTGACCGCGGCGGCAACCGCCGGCGACCGCCGCGGCGAGGCGGACGCCCTCTGCGACCTGGGCCGAGCTCGGCATGCGACCGGCGACTACCGGGCCGCCGCAGAGCTGTACGCGAGAGCCCTCGCGATCCACCAGGAACTGGGCGACCGGTACGGCGAGGCCAACGACCTCCACGAGCTCGGCCGCATCCGGCTGCTGACCGGGGAGATCCGCGAGGCCGCCTGGCTGCACGAACAGGCCCTGACCGCCTTCCGGGCGCTCGGCGACCAGCTCGGCGAGGCCCGCGCGCTGTGCGACCTGGGCCGAGCCCGTCACTCCTCGGGCGACTCCCCGGCCGCGGTCGAGCTGACCTCGCAGGTACTCACCCTCTACCGGACCATGGGAGACCGCCGCGGCGAGGCCGCCGCCCTGCACGACCTGGCCTACATCCTGGACGAGATGGGCGACCGGAACAGCGCCGCGGAGTTCTACCAGGAGGCGCTGACGATCTACGAGGACCTCAACAGCGTGCAGGGCGTGGCCAACACTCTGCGCGGGCTGGGCCGAATCCGGCACGCCGTCGGCGACCACCGCGCCGCGGCCGAGCTGCACCAGCGCTCCCTGGACGCCTGCCGGGAGGCGGGCAGTCGGCACGGAGAGGCCGACTCGCTGCTCGGCCTGGGCCGGGCCCGCGACGCACTGGGTGAGGCCCACGACGCCCTCGCGCTCTACCAGCAGGCGCTGACGCTGTACCAGGAGATCGGCAGCCGTCCCGGCGAGACCAGCGCCCTGCTCGACCTCGGAGCCCTGACCGAGCGGACGGCGGACCCGCGCTCGGCGCTGACGCTCCACCAGCAGGCCCTGGAAATCGCCCGCGACACCCGCAGCCCACTGGACGAGGCGCGTGCCCTGGAAGGCGCCGCCCGCTGCGCCCTTGCTCTCGGCGACCACGCCGCCGCCCTGATCGGCCTTGAGGACGCCGTCGCCCTCTACAGCCGACTCGGCTCACCCGCCGCCGCGGAGGCCGCCGCCCGGCTCTCCGCCCTGCGGACCGATCCTGCTCCGGCCGCCGAGGGCCGCCCGCCACAGCGGTCCATCAGCACCTGGGCGCGATCGACTTCGTGACTACGCGATCGCGTGAGCGATGGGAGGGACCATCCGCAGAGCGCGCCGGAGAAGCAGCGCACAGGGTCGACAACTCCCCTCGCCAGGCCGTCGGGCACGAGAACGGCATCGCAGGAGAGACCCACAGGGACCTCGGCCAACTGCCCGCGCCCTCCAGCCGTCAGGTCAAAACGAGGTCCCGGCGTCCGGTGAACTCCGAACAGTTGCAGGGGACCGGCCGGCCCCGCAGCGGCGTCCGTCACCTCCTGGGAGAACACGGCGCGGCCTCAGAAGCACCGCCCATTGAGGCCGCGCTACGGGGAGAGGGTTGAAACCCCCTGATGTCGCGTCGGTTGACGACCAGACGACCAATGGCGACCATCTACGTCCTCGTCAGCGGTTGTGCCTCACGGTCCTTGCCTCCGTGCTTCGGCGTATCGAAGCCGACCGCTCACGGCCTCTTCCTGATCCGGAACCCGGGCCGGTCTCCGGGACCACCTCCACGAAGCCACCCTGTTTCCAGCATGCGGGCGAACATGCCGCTCCAGCCGGAGCCGTATCGCCTCGGTCCGAACGACAGGCGAACGTCAAGCTGCCGTCATGGAGGTGCTGTCCAGGGCCGCCGAGGATGTGATGCAACGGCAGGGCCGAGAACAGGGACCATCCCGGTACCCGTCGCCTCCTGCCGGCAGGAAGGACAGCTCCTATTGCCGTGAGCGCCGGGACGAAGACCCCGCCTGCGTCTCCCGGCTTTCCGTGTACTGCGGCACCGGGGCGCTCTCTTCACCGTGCAATCGACACCTCACACATTGTGTGCCCGGCCCCGCACGCCGGCGCCACCGATCAACCAGCCTGCCAAGGAGACCTCTTGAAAACGCTCGGTCATCTCGCCCGCTTCGCCACCATCGGCGCTCTGGTGCTCGGCGGCATCGCCGTCGGCACCTCTTCCGCCTCCGCCGCGACCAGCAATACGGGCTGCCGCGGCGACCAGCTCGACCGCAACGGGCACCCGCTCGGCTACGTCAATGTCGGCGGCGGTGTGTCCCTGGACTCGTGCATCGAGCCCGCCGCCGACGGCAGCAACGGCTTCTACGGCATCATCCGCGTTCAGGAGGCCCCCGGCAGCATGAGCGTGTTCCCGTGCGCGCAGCTGTACAAGAGTGACGGGTTCGGCCACTGGAACGAGGTGAAGGATCTGCACTGCACCGACATCGGGTGGCTGTCCGGCGGCCCTAACGGCCTGACGTATAACATCGTCACGCAGACGGTCGGTGGCCTGAACGGTGCCTACATGGTGAAGGTCGGCTTCTGGGGTACCCCCGGCGGAGCCCCGTACGGCTACTACGGTGACATCGAGTCGCCGGTCGCGTCGGTCTGGTAGATACACGCCCCTGGCTGACGCGATGGAGACTCCACTCGCCCACCGGGGGGGCAGTCTGGTCGGGCCGCTTCACGCCAGGCCGGCCCGAGCAGCGCAAACAACGGCAACGCGCAAAGGCCCGCAACGGGCCGCCACAGACTCAGAGGGAAGCACGCCTGGTTGGGCTCAAGGCATCACCAAGGCCGCCCTTGCTGGAGTCATCGTCGTCCCAGGCGTGGCTGTCGGCACCGGCAGCGCCTACGCCGACAGCGTGGGGATCGGCTCCTGCCACCACGTAGAGGACGACCGGAGGACGACCGCTGGCCTTCACTGTCACGGCCGGCACCCGCAACGACTGCACCCAGGCCGAAGCCGTCATCGACGCCATTCGCGTCGCCCGGCCCGGCCCGGGGCGTCCCCGCCGGCGCCCTGGAAGGGTCGTGGCCGACAAGGGCTACTCGGCCCGCAACTTCCGGGCCTACCTGCGCAGACGCGGAATCAAAGCGACCATCCCGGAGCGCGTCGACCAGCTGGCCAGCACACTCATCTGGCTCGACACCTGATCGACGAGACGTCCCCCAGGGGGTCACGATCCTGGTCGGTCTCGCTGGACGTGCTGCTCTGGGCGTCCATGTCGATGATCAGCTGCCAGGTCCGGCCCGGCGGCCCGACGGCGTGCCGTGGTTCACGGCGGCGGCAGGCACCGGGGCGGTTGTTTGCCGTCCACACGCCGGGTGAGCAGCGTCTTTGCGCCGCAGGCGATATCGCGGTCGCCGTAATGGGGCATGGCTACGCCTGGTGATGGCACAGGATGCGAACCGCCTGCGTCGGTGGAACGCTCGAAGTCATGGACAAAACGCGACTGGTTCCCCTCCGAGGCAGTGAGCGCAGCGCCCACGCGAATGCGCGCTCGACCGGAGCGGTGAGCGATTCAGAACGCATCGAGGTCACGCTGGTCCTGCGCCGTCGCGCCGAGATCCCGGATGAGTTGGTCGAGGGACCCCAGACGATCACGCGTGCGGAACTGGCGGCCCGTTACGGCGCCGACCCGGCCGACATCGACATGGTGAAGCGGTCAGCGGAGCAGCACGGGCTGACTGTGACGCAAACGGATCCGGCCTCACGTCGGGTCAAGATCTCCGGAACGCTCGGCCAGCTCCGGTCCGTAGTGCAGGCCGACTCACTGACCATGGTCACAACCCCCGACCCGGCGGACGAAGCACGCATGGTAGAACACCGGCAGCGGACCGGCGACCTGCGCATCCTCCCTCAGTGGGACGGCGTGGTGATCGGTGTGACAGGCTTGGACAACCGACCTCAGGCCCGCCCCCACATACAGCGCATGAACGCCCATGCCGCCCAGACATCGTACTCGCCCGTTGACCTCGGCAAGATCTACCGCTTTCCCCAGGGCACGGACGGCAGCGGTCACACGATCGCCGTCGTCCAACTCGGCGGCGGGATCCCGCCAGGCGACCTGGACGAGTACTTCGCCAAGCTGGGCATCCTCACGCCGCGCGTGGATGTCGTCGAGGTGGGCAACGGCAGTAACAGCCCGGGCGACCCGGCCGACGGGGAGGTGATGCTCGACAGCCAGGTGATCGGCGCGCTTGCGCCCGGTGCACGCCAAGTCGTGTACTTCGCGGAGAACAGCGCGCAAGGCTTCACAGACGCCATCAGCACCGCGGTGTTCGCCGATCCCACCCCCACGGCAGTGAGCATCAGTTGGGGCCAGCGCGAGGACCTGTGGACCGCCCAAGGCCGCGCGATCCTCGACGCCGCGCTAGCCGACGCCGCTGCCATGGGCGTCACCGTCTGCGTGGCTTCCGGTGACAACGGCAGCAGCGACGGCGACCCGACGGGCAACCGGCACACCGACTTCCCCTCCTCCAGTCCCCGCGCCCTTGCCTGCGGCGGTACGCACCTGGACGCCGACCCGGCCACCAGCACCGTCAACTCCGAGACCGTGTGGAACAACGGCAACGGGTCCGCCTCCGGCGGCGGCGTCAGCCGCAAGTTCAACCAGCCCAGCTGGCAGGCGAACGTCGGCGTACCCAACGGCAACGGCCAGGACCCCCGACGCGGCGTGCCCGATGTGGCCGCCGCCGCCGACCCGAAGACCGGTTACAGAGTGCTCGTCCACGGCCTGGACGAGATTTTCGGCGGCACCAGCGCTGTGGCACCGCTCTGGGCCGCGTTGACCGTCCGTCTCGCCGAGGCACTCGGCCACCCGCTCGGCATGCTCCAGCCCATGCTGTACGAGGGTGCGGCACCGGGGGTGAGCCCGGCCGGCTTCCGTGACATCACGCTGGGCGACATCGGCGACTTCGCGGCCACGCCCGGCTGGGACGCCTGCACAGGACTCGGTGTCCCGGACGGTCAGGCGCTCCTCACCCGTCTCACCTCGATCTGACAGCCGCGCGCCCGGGCGTGCCGTCCATCAGGAAGCCTCTGGTGGACGGCACGGCGAACCCGCGTGTGACACTCCTCGGCGAGTCAGGCGAACGAAGCGCACCAGGACGCGATAGCCGATCCGACCGCGAGTGGAAGGACCGACGCTATGACTTCAAGGGGTGCCCGTTGCCTTGCCGTCGCCGTGCTGGTCGCCGCGCTGGCGATGACGGGCGGCTGCAAGGAGGACGGTTCGGGTGAAGGAACCACACAGGGGACCAGCCAGCAGGAGTCCAGCGGCCACGAGACTGGGACCGGCATAGAATCGCCGGAGGCGGCAGAGACGCTCGCCTCAGTCTTCCCGGGCAGTGACAACGAGGGTGGCGCCGGGCCGACGATCCACATGTCGCAGGCGAGAGTAAACGAGCCGACCACGGGCGACGTGGCGATCAACGTCCCGGGTGAACAGCAGCCCAAACCGGTGGAGAACCTCGTCTACCGTTCCAATGGCAACGGACAGGGTGAGGTCAAGGGCACCGATTGCCTTAGTCCGCAGCCGCCGAACCCGTGCACGGTGACCATCGAGCACACGCCGGCGCAGCCAGGGCCGTACTCCGGAGAACTGGTCGTCACGACTGCGGACGGCGCCACCACGACCTACCCGGTGGTCGGCTTCGCGGTTGGTGACACGACCTCGACCGCGCAACCCCCCACTCCTGAGACGTCCACGACGATGCCGCCCACGACGATGCCGCCGACGACGACGCCCCCTACTCCCTCCGAACCCACGACCACGCCGCCCCTCACCCCGGACAGCACACCGACGCCGTAGGCCCTCACATCACGCCGCGGATCTCCACCCACACGGTGCCGTCATCGGGCAGCGCGACGACGACGCGGTCTTTCCATCGGGACGTACTGGAGACCAGGTAGAAGCGGTTCGGCGCTTTCGCAAGGACGCGAAAGCCCTGGTACTCGTAGCGGTAGGGGCCGAATCCGGGGCCCCGGTCTCTGGGGGTGATGCCCGGCGCGTAGTGGGCCAGGGGCACCCGCGAGTGGACCACGACCCACGGGGTGTGCTGGTACCCCCCGTCGATTTTCGACCTCCCGTCGCCGCGGCCGACCGCCCCCACGTACTGCGACATGTCGTAGAACAGACTCAGCGTCAGCAGAGCCAGGAGGAGCGTGCCGCCGGCCAGCCACATCCGGTCGCCGGGCGGGTACCGCCGGTTCCGGGCGTCTGCGTGCGTCGCCAGGCGCACATGGACGGCGAAGACGGCCAGTGTCGCCCCAAGGGCCACCGTCAAGGCCGGGAGGAACTGTTGCGCCCATTGCGTCGGCAAGACTTCCCAGACAAAGAATACGAAACCCAGCAACACCACCCCCACCCCAAGGCCGAGCAGCCACTTGATCGCCGAACGGCGACGGGCAGCCCGCCTGGGTCCGTCCAACCACCGTGCCAGCCAGCCAAGCGCCAGAAACGAGATCAGGCCACCGATCAGGAACAGACACACGGGCAAGAAGATCACGGTCGTGCTGTTGGCGACAGTGCCCTGAATCGAGAACCCGAGATCCTCGGGGAAGACACCGAGGGTGGTGTAGTACGCCTTGTTGTAGACGCTGCCGAAGTAGTAAAGCAACGCGAAGACGATGGTCCCCGGGGCGGCAATGAACGCCGTCTTCCGCAGAAGGGACGTCGCTGGCGAGGGCACGGGCTCCGGGCTGGGTGGCGGCTCTGGCGGGGTGACCATGCCCTCAAGCCTCAGCGTCGCCGGCCTCCGCTGCACCCGGTGGCGTACCGCTCGGGCGTACGAGCCGGCCAGCCCCGCGAACGGCGCTCTTCCGCACTTACCTCGGCCACGGACTTGGCCTGGGAACCGCCGGGGCCGGCGGCCCGGGTGCGCCGCTTGACGCGCATGTTGATCTGATCGTCGGGAATCAGTGCCAAGCCGAGCCGCTGTCCCTCGGGGCCGTTGACCCGCTCACGCAGATTCCTACAGCGTTTCGCCAAAGTGGTGCGGCCGAAGACGTGCTGGGCTGGTGTGAGGTTGCGGTGATGTACTCGCCCCGGTCTGGGGCGTGATCTTCTTCGGGCCTCGCACAGATGGCCGGTGATCTTGTTGTGGCGAGCCACGGTGATCCCGCCGGCCGGGCTTGGCCGCAGAGATCCAGGTCAGGTTGCCCTTCTCGTCAGCCAGTGCGAGAAACAGCAGGCCATGGGCTTTGTGCTTGCCGGAGAAGTTCTTACAGCTCGGCCTCGTGCGGCCCCTCGGCCCTCGGCCGGGTCGGCCTCCTGCGACACCGGACGCGGGCGACCGTCGATCAGCTCGTACGGGCGCCGGTATCCGAAGGGGATCTTGCCGTGGGGGCGGCCGTCGCCGACTGCGGAGTTCACACCACGCAGCCTACGCACCGACAGGAGCCGGGCCTCTTCCTCCGCGTCGGTGATGCCACTGATCAAGGAGTGCCGGTCACCGTAGTTGCGGGGGCTGAAGGTGCGGTCCAGGCTGGTCACGTGGAACAGGTATCCGCCCGCCTCCGCCGCGTCGACCAGGGCCACGCCCCGGCTGGTCTCACGGGCGAGCCTGGACACCTCCCACAGCACGAGGACGTCGCCGGGGTTGCCGAAGGCGCCGGACGTCAGGTAGGCCAGCGGCTTCTCGAAGCCGCCGCGCGCCTTGGTCGCGAACGTGGAGGCCGAACCGATGTCCCTGTACGGCTCGCCCCACGTCCACGGACCGTGATCGGCTTCGGCAGCGATGTTGTCGCGGTGCTGGTCGGTGATGCTGCGCGCGGTCTAGCCCTTGCCCTTGGACACACGCACGTACTCGCGTGCTGCCCTTGTCACGGATCCCGTGGCCATGGCCCCTCCCCGTCCCTTACGGTCGCGTTATGTCACCTTCACAGTCACCCGTAGGTGTAATCATGACCGTGGACGACGACCCGGGGGTCTCCCGTGCCGTCGCCCGGGACCTGCGGCGGCGCTACGGCGCGTCGTACCGGATCGTGCGCGCGGAGTCCGGGGAGTCGGCGCTCGACGCGCTGCGGGAGCTGAAGCTGCGCGGCGACCTGGTGGCGGTGATCCTGGCCGACTACCGGATGCCGCAGATGAACGGCATCGAGTTCCTGGAGCAGGCCCTGGACGTGTACCCGGGTGCGCGCCGGGTGCTGCTGACCGCGTACGCGGACACCAACGCGGCGATCGACGCGATCAACGTCGTCGATCTGGACCACTATCTGCTCAAGCCCTGGGATCCCCCGGAGGAGAAGCTCTACCCGGTCCTGGACGACCTGCTGGACGCCTGGCGGGCCAGTGACTACCGGCCGGTGCCGGCCACGAAGGTGGTCGGCCACCGCTGGTCGGCGCGGTCCTCGGACGTGCGGGAGTTCCTGGCCCGCAACCAGGTGCCGTACCGCTGGTACTCGGTGGAGGAGCCCGAGGGGCAGCGGCTGCTGGCCGCGGCGGGGGCCGACGGGGCACGGCTGCCGCTGGTGATCACGCCGGACGGTACCCCCCTGGTGGAGCCGGAGGCGCCCGAGCTGGCCGCGCACGTGGGTCTGGCGACGACCCCGACGGCGGACTTCTACGACCTGGTGGTGATCGGCGGCGGCCCGGCCGGGCTCGGCTCGGCGGTGTACGGGGCGTCGGAGGGGCTGCGGACCGTGCTCGTGGAGCGGTCGGCGACCGGCGGGCAGGCCGGGCAGAGCTCGCGGATCGAGAACTACCTGGGCTTCCCCGACGGCGTGTCGGGGGCCCAGCTCACCGGCCGGGCCCGGCGGCAGGCCACCAAGTTCGGCGCGGAGATCCTGACCGCCCGCGAGGTCACGGGGCTGGAGATCAACGGGGCCGCCCGGGTGGTGCGGTTCGCGGACGGCTCGGCGGTCGCGGCGCACAGCGTGATCCTGGCGACCGGGGTGCAGTACCGGCAGCTGGAGGCCGAGGGCTGCATCGACCTCACCGGCTGCGGGGTGTTCTACGGCTCCGCGCTCACCGAGGCGACCTCCTGCCAGGGCCAGGACGTGTACATCGTCGGCGGCGCCAACTCGGCCGGCCAGGCGGCGATGTACCTGTCCCGGTTCGCGAAGTCGGTGACCCTGCTGGTCCGCGGCGCCGACCTGTCGGCGTCGATGTCGTACTACCTGATCCAGCAGATCAACGAGGCCCCGAACATCGCCGTGCGCAGTCACACCGTGGTGGACGCCGCGCACGGTGTCGAGCGCCTGGAGCAGATCACCCTGCGCCATGTGCAGAGCGGGGACCGGGAACAGGTCGACGCCCAGTGGATGTTCGTCTTCATCGGGGCGGCACCGCTCACCGACTGGCTCGGTGACACGGTGCTGCGGGACGAACGCGGGTTCATCCTGGCCGGGCCGGACCTGACCGTCGACGGACGGCCACCGGCCGGCTGGGAGCTGGACCGGCCGCCGTACCACCTGGAGACCAGCATTCCCGGCGTGTTCGTGGCGGGCGACGCACGCGCCGAGTCCGCCAAGCGTGTCGCGTCCGCCGTCGGAGAAGGAGCCATGGCAGTGATGCTCGTCCACCGGTACCTGGAGCAGTCATGAGCGGGCAGCTGATGCCGTGCAGCCCGAGGGAGGTCGGCGCGCTGTTCCTGTTCGAGAAGCTGGAGCCGGAGCAGCTCGGGCGGCTGTGCGCGGCGGGCCGGGTGGAGCTGTTCCAGCCGGGCCCGGTCTACACCGAGGGTGATCCGGCCACCTGCTTCTACGTGATGATCGAGGGCACCGTGGTGCTCTCCCGGCAGGTCGGCGGCGACGACGTCGAGGTGACCCGGACCTCGCAGGCCGGGGTGTACGCGGGCGCCATGCAGGCCTACCTCGGGGACCGGGTGCGGCAGGCGTACAACAACACGATGCGGGTGACCGAGCCGACCCGGTTCTTCGTGCTGCCGTCCGACACGTTCGCGGAGATCATGCAGGACTGGTTCCCGATGGCCGTGCACCTCCTCGAGGGCCTGTTCTTCGGTTCGAAGAACACCCAGGCGGCGATCGGGCAGCGCGAACGGCTGCTGGCGCTCGGCTCGTTGTCCGCCGGGCTCACCCACGAGCTCAACAACCCGGCCGCGGCGGCCGTGCGGGCCACGTCGACGCTGCGCGAGCGGGTGGCGAAGATGCGGCACAAGCTCGCCATCATCGCCGGCGGGCCGTACTCGCGCGAGCAGTTGGCGGGCCTGATCGAGATCCAGGAGCGCACGGCGGAACGGGTCGCCAAGGCGTCCTCGCTCAGCCCGCTGGAGACCGCCGACCGCGAGGACACGCTCACCGACTGGCTGGAGGACCGCGGCATCGACCACGGCTGGGAGCTCGCGCCGACCTTCGTGCAGGCCGGGCTGGACGTCGACTGGCTGGAGCAGGTCGCCGCCGCCGTCGACGAGGAGATCCTGCCGAACGCGGTCGGCTGGCTCAACTACACCATCGAGACCGAGCTGTTGATGAACGAGATCGAGGACTCGACCACCCGGATCTCGCACCTCGTCGACGCGGCCAAGCAGTACAGCCAGCTGGACCGGGCGCCGTACCGCGTGGTCGACGTGCACGAACTCCTCGACAGCACCCTGCTGATGCTGTCCGCGAAGATCGGGCAGGACATCCGGGTGGTCAAGGAGTACGACCGTACGGTCCCGCCGGTGCCCGCCTACCCCGCCGAACTCAACCAGGTGTGGACCAACCTCATCGACAACGCGGTCTGCGCGATGAAGGACGGGGCCGGCGAGGGCGACGGACAGGGCACACTGACCGTGCGGACGGCGCTCGACCACGAGCAGCTGCTGGTGGAGTTCCGGGACACCGGGAGCGGGATCCCGCCGGAGATCAAGGACCGGATCTTCGACCCGTTCTTCACGACCAAGCCCGTGGGGCAGGGCACGGGGCTCGGTCTGGACATCTCCTGGCGGATCGTCGTGAACAAGCATCACGGCACCATGCGGGTGGAGTCGGAGCCCGGCGACACCCGCTTCCAGGTGCTGCTCCCGCTGACCGCCGGGGCTCCCGAGGAATCCGAGACATCTGTGGAGGCAGTATGAGTGGCGACACCTCGATAGACCCGAACGTTGCGCCGAGCGGCGCCGGGTGTGTGGAGTGCGACGCGGCGGGGGGCTGGTGGTTCCATCTGCGGCGGTGTGCCCAGTGCGGGCACGTCGGGTGCTGCGACGACTCGCCCTCGAAGCACGCGACGGCGCACTTCCGTGACACCGGGCATCCGGTGATCCGTAGTTACGAACCGGGCGAGGGGTGGTTCTGGAACTTCGCGACGGAGGAATTGTTCGAGGCCGGGCCGGAGTTGGCGCCGCCGGTGAGTCATCCTGCGGAGCAGTCGGTGCCGGGGCCTGCGGAGCGGGTGCCGGAGAACTGGGCGCGAGTTCTGAGGGGCTGAGCGTAGTGCCTACGGGGGTGGGGGGTTCTGTGGCGACGGCGGTTGCGCGTGCGTCGTGGCTGGTCGCGCAGTTCCCCGCGCCCCTTGAGGGTTTCGCCTCGCGCTTCCTGCAAGGATGAGGGCGTGTCGCAGAGATCTTTTGGCAGCCCCCTGATCGGGCGGGACGACGAACTGGGCCGTCTGGAGGCGGTGCTGGAGCGGGCCCGGAGCGGTGGTGGGCAGGCCGTGCTGGTCTCCGGGGACGCGGGGGTCGGGAAGACGCGGTTGCTTGACGAGGTGGCGGTCCGGGCGGCCGGGGGCGGGGTTCATGTCGTCGTCGGGCACTGTGTCGATCTCGGGGACGTGGGGCTGCCGTACCTGCCGTTCACCGAGATTCTCGGGGTGCTGGCCGCCGACGGGCGGTACGCGGAGGTGCTCGCCGCGCATCCCGTCGTGCGGCGGCTGCTCGGGGCCGGGCCGGACTCCTCCCGCGACGCGGACGCGCGGCTGCGGCTCTTCGAGGGCGTCGCCGGGCTGTTCGCCGAGTTGGCGGCTGCGGTACCGCTGCTGCTGATCCTGGAGGATCTGCACTGGGCCGACCAGTCGTCCCGTGATCTGCTGCGGTTCCTGCTCGGCCGTGGGGTGCTGCCCCGGCGGCTCGCCGTGCTGGCCTCCTACCGTGCCGACGATCTCCATCGGCGGCATCCGCTGCGGCCGTTGCTCGCCGAGCTGGTGCGGCTGCCCGGGGTGGAGCGGCTGGAGGTACGGCCGCTCGCGGACGGGGAGGTGGCGCGGCTGGTGCGGGCGCTGGAGGAGCGACCGCTGTCCGAGGCGGCCGTGCGGGACATCGTGCAGCGGGCCGAGGGCAACGCCTTCTACACCGAGGAGCTGGTGGCCGCCGCCGACACGGACGGGATGCCGACCGGGCTCGCCGATCTGCTGCTGATCCGGGTCGAGCAGGTGTCGGAGACGGCCCAGCAGGTGCTGCGGACGGCCGCGGTGGCGGGGCGCCGGGTCGGGCACGACCTGCTGCGGGACGCGGCCGGGCTTCCGGAGGACGAGCTGGAGGCCGCCCTGCGGGAGGCGGTGGGGCGGCAGTTGCTCGTCGCCGGGGACGGCGAGACGTACGCCTTCCGGCACGCCCTCGCGCGCGAAGCCGTCTACGGCGACCTTCTGCCCGGGCAGCGGGCGCGGCTGCACGGCACGTACGCCGGGCTGCTCGCCGCGCGCGGGGGCGGGGCGGCGACGGCCGCCGAGCGGGCGCACCACTACCGGGAGAGCCACGATCTGCCCGAGGCGCTGGCCGCGTCCGTGGAGGCCGCGGGTCACGCCCGGCGGATGGGCGCCCCGGCGGAGGAGCTGCGGCATCTGGAGGCGGCCCTGGACCTGTGGCCGGCCGTGCCGTGCGAGGCGCGGCCCTCCGGCGAGGGTCTGGACCCGGTGAGTCTGACGCTGCGGGCGTCGGCCGCCGCCGCGCACTCCGGGGACGTGCACCGGGCGGTGTCCCTGACCCGGGCCGCGCTGGCCGGGACCGCCCAGGACGCGGATCCCGAACTCGCCGCCAGGGTGCGCTACACCCTCGCCGGGAACCTCATGACCGTCGACAACCTCGCCGCCGCGTTCGCCTACAGCAGCGAGGCACTGGCGATGATCCCCGCCGAACCGCCCTCCCGGACCTGGGTGTGGGCGGCGGCCACCCATGTCATGGCGGCCCGGCAGGTCGGGGACGACGAGACGGCGTTGCGGGTCGCGCGGCAGGCCCTGGAGGTCGCCGAACGGATCGGTGCCACCGCGGCCCGGGCGGACCTGTTGATCTCGCTGGCCCGGCTGGAGGGCGGCGGGCGCCGCTCCCCGGAGGCACGGGAGCGGCTCCGGGAGGCGTGGGAGCTGGCCAGGTCGGCCGGGGACACACCGGTGGAGATGCGGGCGCTGTTCAGCCTGGCCATCGGCTGCTTCGAGTCGGGTGACCTGCGGGAGTGCCTGCCGTGGATCACCGAGGGGCTCGACCGGGCCCGGCGGTCGGGGCTGCTGTCGTCGCCGCACGCGCTGGAGATGCGGTACCTGCGGCTGCTGGTGCTCTTCACGCTGGGGCGGTGGGACGAGTGCGTGCGGGTGGCCCGTGCGGATCCGGCGCCGGGTTTCGCCGAGGGACCCGTCCTGTACATAGCGCTGGCCCGGGGCGAGCCGGATGCCGTGGCGAGGGCGGAGGCGCTGCTCGGGGAACCGTTCGACTGGATGGGCACGTTCGTCGGGGGGATCGTGCTGACGGACGCGGCGGCGCTGCGGGGTGATCCCGAGGAGGCCGTGGCCCGGGCGCGGGACGTGGTGGCGGTGCTCTCCGACGAGTTGGGGCGGGCGCCGCACGTGACGGTCCGGCTCGCCGCGCTCGCGTTGGCGGCTCTGCCGGACCGGGCGGCGGCCGAAGGGCGCGGCGACGGGAGCGCGGACCGCTGGGCCGGTGCCGCCGGTGAACTGGTCGAACTGGCCCGGGCGGCGGCCGTGTCGCAGGGTCCGGAGGGGCAGGCCTGGCTGGCGCGTGCCGAGGCGGAGTGGGTCCGGGCCGTGTCCGGGCCGGGCGTGGCGGCCTGGGAGAAGACGGTGGCCGCGTTCACGTTCGGCGATGTGTACGAGGCGGCCCGGGTGCGGCTACGGTACGCCGAGGCCCTGGCCGCCGACGGGCGGCGGGCCGAGGCCGCGGAGCACGCGCGGGCGGTCCGGGAGACCGCGGTGGAGCTGGGGGCCGTGCCGTTGCGGGAGCGCGCGGACGCGGTGCTGGGCCGGTCGGCGCCGGCGGAGCACGCGGTCTCGCCGCTGACCGCACGCGAGCGGGACGTGCTGCGGCTGCTGGCGCTGGGCCGCAGCAACCGGCAGATCGGCGAGGAGCTGTTCATCACCGGCAAGACGGCGAGCGTGCATGTGTCCAACATCCTCGCCAAGCTGGGCGCGGCGAGCCGTACGGAGGCGGTGGCGATCGCCTACCGGGAACGCCTCATCACCCCCGAGCCGACGGCCCGGGGGTGATCGGACGGAGGTGATCGGACGGAGGTGATCGGACGAGGGTGATCGGACGGGGTGGTCCGGTTGTCTCAGCGGTCGCAGTCGAGGCTTGCCAGGTCGACGGAGTCGGCCATGGCCTGCATTCCCTTGTCGTTGGGGTGGATGTGGTCGCCGCCGTCGAGGAACGGCAGCATCCGCGCCTGGTCGTAGGGGCTGCGCAGGATCCGGTCGAAGTCGGCGATCCCGTCGAACTCACCGCTGGTGCGGATGTACTGGTTGACCTGCTGCCGCACCGCTTCGCCGGCCTGGTCCCACTCCGGCCAGCCCTCGAACGGCCCGACGGTCGAGACGACCACGCACTTTCCGGCCGCGTGCGCCCGCCGGGCGATCTCCCGGTAGCCGGCGATCAGGTCGGCCGCGGTGACCCCGGTGTGGGCCTTGATGTCGTTGACCCCCTCGAAGAGGAAGACGGTTCGCAGGCCCGGCTGGCTGAGGACGTCGCGGTCCAGCCGTTCGAGGGCCGCCTGCCCGGCGCCGTCGGCGAGGACCTGATTGCCGGAGATCCCCTCGTCGGCCACTCCCTTGACCTCGGTGTCGGCCTTCCGGAGCCGCCGGGCGAGGTAGTCGGGCCAGCGCCGGTTCTGGTCGCTGGTGGACGCCCAGCCGTCGGTGATGGAGTCGCCGAGCGCCACCACGGCCCCGGTGTCCGGGTCCTTCGGCCGTACCGAGACCGAGTCCAGGTACCACCAGGAGCCGGTGGTGTCGGTCCAGTTGGCGGCGCTCTCCTCGGCGGTGTGGTCGCCCTGGGTGAGGTAGGAGGTCTGCATGGCCATCCCGTGGCCGGTGGCGGGGCCGGCCGCGTCCGGGCTGTGCAGGCTGACGACCAGGTTGCTGCCGGCGGGCAGGGTGCCGGGCAGCGGGTCGCTCCACGCGGTCGCGCCGGCCGGCACGGTGACCGTGCGGGCGCCGTCGAAGGTCAGCCGCCTGTTGCTGCCCGGCCTGAGGGCGGCGCCCGCGCTCTGCAGGCCGGCGTAGACGCTGTCCAGGGTCAGCGGGCGGTCGCCGAAGGCGTTGGACAGGCGTATCCGCAGGTCGCTGCCGGCCGCGCTGGTGTGCACGACCAGCCGGTAGCCGCGGTCGGCGGTGCCCTGCCCCAGCTGGTCGGCGCTGGCCCCCCAGGTGACGACGTCGTGCCGGGCGGAGGCGGCGGACCCGGCGGCGGGCTGCGCGGACCGGGCGGAGGGCCGCGCGGACGGCCGGCCGGAGAGCTGGGCGGAGGTCGGGCCGGACGACTGGGCGGAGGGCTGTGCCCCGGGTGTCGCCGTGGCGGCCCCGGTCTGGCAGGCGACCGTGGTCAGTAAGACGGCGGCGAGGCCGAGCAGGCGCGCGGACCGGCCGGTCACCGGGCCAGGTCCTTCAGCGTGATCGACGCGCCGGGCTTCAGCGTGATCGTCCGGCTCCTGCCGCCGTAGGCGACCGTCGTCGTACGGCCGCCGACGCTGCGGATCCGGGCCTCGGTCGGCTTGCCGTCCCGCCAGCTCAGGTCGACGACGAAGCCGCCGCGGGCGCCCGCCCCGGTGATCTTGCCGGAGGCGGCCCAGGCGTCGGGCAGGGCGGGCAGGAGCTCCAGGTGGCCGGGGCGGGAGTACAGCAGCATCTCCGCGATCGCGGCCGGAGTGCCGAAGTTGGCGTCGATCTGGAAGATGCCGCGGCCTCCGCCCATGTCCATGATGTCGAAGAGGTTCGACGCGCTGCCGTTGCTGCCGTTCACCGACGGCTTCAGGTTGTTGACGACGAGCTGGTAGGCCTTCTCCGCGTTCTTCAACCGGGCCCAGCACAGGCTGCGCCAGGCGTTGGACCAACCGTAGCTGTCCATGCCGCGGGCGGTCAGCAGAGCCGTCGCACCGGCGAGGACGTCCTTCGGCGTGGAGTCGTCCGGGCGGATCCGGTCGCCGGGGAAGAGGTTGATGAGCGGCGAGAGGTGGCGGTGGGTGGTCTCGCCGAGGTTGTCCGGGGACATCCACTCCTCCAGCCAGCCGGTCTTGGGGCTCACCACCGGCAGGTAGAGACGGTCGCGGAGCCCGCCGACGGTGCCCGCGTAACCAGCATCCCTCTTCAGCTCGGCCGCCGCAGTACGGAAGTTCCCGAACAGGGTCCAGACCAATTCCTGGGCGTAGGTGATGCCCTTGGCGTCCAGCGGCCCCTGCTCGGGCGACCAGTCGCTGTCGGCGATCAGCACCTCCCTGCCGTCGTCGAGGGTGGTGGTGAGCAGCCGCGCCTCCCAGAACTCGACGGCGCCCTTGAGGAGTGGGTAGATCTTCTCCAGATGGGCGCGGGACCGGGTGAACTCGTAGTGCTCCCACAGGCTCTGGCAGAGCCAGGCGTTGCCGGCCGGGTGCCACCACCAGCCGCCTCCGCCGTAGGGGTTGGTGGAGATGGCGACGGTCCAGCCCGCCACCTTGCCGCGGGAGTTGCGGTAGCGGTTGCGGGAGTCCTGGAAGAGCCGCCGGGTGGTGTCCTGCCAGGACGGGAGCTGGTCGACGCAGTAGTCGGTGAAGGCGCCGAAGCACTGGGACAGGCCCAGCCGGTCGGACAGCCAGTAGTTCATCTGGACGTTGATGTCGGTGTGGTAGTCGCCCATCCAGTCCGGGTCGTTGCCGTCCAGCCAGAGGCCCTGCAGGCCCATCGGGAGGCTGTCACGCGATCCCGCGACCATCAGGTACCGGCCGAACTGGGCGTAGGCGGCCTCCAGTTCGGGGTCGGGGTCGCCGGTGGCGGCGCGGGCCTGGACGCGCGCCCAGGTGTCCAGCTCCCGCTGGTCGGCCGTCGAGGTGCCGAGGCTGAGGTCGAACTGCCCGAACAGCGCCCGGTGGTCGGCGGCATGGGTGCGCAACAGCGAGTCGGCCGAGTGCCGGGCGGCTGCCTCGACCTTGGTGCGGGCCAGCGCCACCGGGTTCACGGCGGGGGCACGGTAGCCGGCGGCGGCGTCCGGTGCGTAGTCGGTGCCGCCGCTCAGTACGACGGTCAGCTCCCGGCAGTCGGCGAAGCTGATGTGGGACCCGCTCACTCGTACGCTGCCGCCGTTGGCGTACGCCTTGACGGCGGCCCCGTACTTCAGGCCGTTGGCGAAGGACCCGGCGAACGACTCGGCGGTGCCGCCGGTCTCCCCGTGGGTGCCCTCCAGGGTGATGGTGCCGGTGTGGCGCCCGCCGCCGTCCTGACCGAAGTGCACCACGATCACGTCGTCGGGGCGGCTGGCGAAGACCTGCCGACGGTACGTCACCCCGGAGCGGACGTAGGAGGCTGTCACCACGCCGTTGTCGAGGTCGAGGGTGCGGCGGTAGTCGGAGACGGAGCCCAGGTCGTGGTCGGGTATCTCGACGGTGAGCCGGGCGAGAAGGGTGAGCGAGCCGAAGTCCGCCCGGCCGTAGGGGAACTGGCCGTCGGAGTCGAGGGTGTCGTTGAGCCCGCCGGTCCACAGGGTGGCGTCGGTGACCAGGAGCAGCTCACGGCCGGAGTCGTTGCCGGCGAGGGCGCCGAGCCGGCCGTTGCCGACGGGCAGGCCCTGCGTGATCATCGACCCGTCGTCGGCGGGCGCCTGCCACCAGAGCTGGTGGCGGGTGGTCGTGAGCGGTTCGGTGGAGCGCTGCGGTGCGGCGGAAGCAGTGAAGGAAGGAAGCGAGGCGAGGGCTCCGGTGGCGGCGGCGAGCGCCAGAAAGCCGCGTCTGCTGGGGTGGTTGTCCATGGGGTTCCAATCCGACGTCCGTGAGGGGGCGCCCCTTCAGGGGCGCGGGGAACTGCGCGGCCGGCCCCCACCGGCCGGCAGTTCCCGAACAACGCACGTAACCGAAGCGACCGGCTACCGAGGCGACTTGGGAACGTCGATCCGGTCGACGTCCGGCGCGTACCCCGACCCGCTGTCAAAGCTGATCGTGTTGGCACCGGCCTTCAGCACCACCGGCACGCTCACCGTCGCCACGGTCCCCCAGTCCCCGGTGGACGGGAACTTGTGACCGGTCCCGGCCCCGGAGTTGGCCGCGACGGTGGCCGAGCGGGAGTCACCGCTGATGTAGGCGACCTTCACCAGGTACGTCCCCGCCTTGTCGACGACAACGTTGTTGAAGGTCAGCTTGCCGCCCTGGTACAGGTTTCCGACCTTCTTCTGCCCGGAGCAGGCGTCGCACCCGGCGACGGACGCGTTGCCGCTCAGCGTGTTGCCGCTCGCCTCGGCCTCGTACCCGGTGGACGCCGGCGCGCTGCCCTTCGGCGTCACGGTGAACAGCCGGGAGCCGTGCGCCGGCAGCGCCTCGGTGATCTTGTTCTGGAAGCTGCCGAGGTTCTCCTTGTTCCACACGTCCCGCACCGACGCCTTGCCACTGAAGCCGAGGGCGGTCCAGTCGGCCGTGACCGCCGAAGGCGAGTCCGCGAGGTTGAACAGGGCGACCGTGTACGTGCCGTCGGCGTTCTTCGCGGCCCAGACCTGCTGCGGGTCGGACGGCGTGACCGGCCGGGCCGGCGGGTTGTCGCTCTGGTCGATCGCGATGACGTCGCGGTTGGTCAGCAGCGAGACGCCGTAGTCGTCGAGCTTGGTGAGGTCGTCGCCGGTGAACAGCGGCGACTTGGCGATGGCCCAGAGCGTGGCGTAGCTCTGCCGTTCGGCCTTGGTGAGGCCGTCCATCGCGCCGTTGCCGACGTCGAGGGAGTCGAGGTCGTTCCAGCCGCCGGGGCCCGCCTTGTCGGTCCAGGCAGGGGTGTCGTCCCAGCGGTCGTCGACGGAGTTCTCCCAGCTGACCAGGGTGTTGCAGTAGCACTCGACGTCGGTGTCGATGCGCCAGCCGTTGGTGTACTTCTGCCAGTCGGCGGCGTGCCCGAAGTCCAGGGACCAGGAGGCCTCCAGGTGGATCGGGCGGCCGGTGGCGGCGATCGCCTGGTGCCAGGCGGCGACGTCGGCGACGTTGTCGTACTGGTCGCCGCTCTTGCCGGAGCCGGGGCCGACGCCGTCGAGCTTGAGGAAGTCGTAGCCCCAGCCCGCGATCAACTGGGCCTGGGAGTCTATGTACTTCTGCGCGCAGGGCTTGTCGAAGTCGAGCTTGTAGGAGCTGTCCCAGCCGTTGGTGGTGCGCAGGTCGTCGTAGACGACGTCGGCGGTGGTGCAGCCCTCGGCGTTCCAGATCGGCGTCCTGCCGTCGCCGTAGGCGCCCTTCTCCAGGCCGGCCGGGAGGTAGATGCCGGCCTTGAGGCCCTTGGCGTGGATGTGGTCGGCGACGGCCTTCATGCCGCTGGGGAAGCGGGCGGGGTCGGCCTTCTGACGGCCGTACTGGTCGTAGCCCTGCTTCCAGTTCCAGTCCATCCACCAGCCGGCGTCGATGTTGACGTGGTCGTAGCCGTACTTCTTCAGCTTGCTCGCCAGGGCGTCGGTCTGCTTGAGGACGTTCGCCTCGGTGAGGTAGCTGTAGTCGCCCTTGTCGTTGAGGCCGGGGTACTTGGACGACTGCATGCTCCAACTCGACCAGCCCATGTAGGGCTTGGCGGCGATCGGGGCGGGCGTCTGGGCCTGCGCGGCGGGCACGGTGGCCGCGAAGGCAGCCGTCAGCGCCAGCACGAGGACGGTTCTCAGCCCGCGTACGGGCAGGGCGGAATTCGAAGGTGACCGCATGGGCCCTCCAGGGTTCGGGGTCTTGGGCGGCTCAGCCCTTGCCCGTCGGTGTGGGAGAAGAGGTGATGAAGGACTGGATCGCGGCGGCGGCGGCCCCGCGCGCCCACTCCTCGAAGGCGAGTGGGCGGGTCTGTACGTCGCTCTGCGCGGCGGAGCCGAAGGCCGCCGCGGTGAACGAGTCGAGGATCTGCTCGGCGAAGAGGTCGTAGGCGGCGAGTCCCTCGCCGGAGATGATCACGCGTTCGGGGCCGAAGAGGTTGGCCACCGTGGCGATGCCCCGGCCGATCGCCTCCCCGGCGCGGGCGTACACCTCGCGCGCCCCGGGCACCCCCTCGTGGGCGAGGGCCAGCGCCGCCGCGGAGTCGGCGACCTCACGGCCGGTCACCTCCCGCATGCGGGTGACGATCGCGGCGTCCCCGGCGATCGCCTCCACGCAGCCGCGGTTGCCGCAGTGGCAGAGGGGCCCGGCCGGGTCGATGGCCACATGCCCGATCTCCCCGGCCACTCCGTGCGCTCCGGACACCACCCGGCCGTGGACGACCAGTCCGCAGCCGATGCCCGCGCCGACGGTGACGACGGCGAAGTCGGAGAGCCCGACCCCGGCGCCGAACCACTGCTCGGCGACGGTCAGGGCGCGGACGTCGTGGTCGACGACGACCGGCAGTCCGGTGGTCATCGCGGCGAGTTCGGCGAGGGCCACGTTCCGCCAGTCGAGGAAGGGCGAGTAGCGCACCACGCCTTCGGCGCGGTCCACGTCGCCGGAGACGGCGATGCCGAGGCCGAGTACCGGGGCGCCGAAGTCCTCGGCCTCGGTGCGCAGTTCGTGGGTGAGTTCGGCGACGGAGGTCAGGACGGCCCTGGCCGCGCGGTCGGTGACCGGCAGCCGGCGGGCCAGCAGGATCCGGCAGCACAGGTCGGTGAGGACCGCGATGACCTCGTCGCCGGTCACCTTGACCCCGATGAAGAGTGCGCGTCCGCCGTCCACCCGTACCAGGTTGGCGGGGCGGCCGAGGGAGGGCCGGGCCTCGCCGTCGGCGTCCTCCGCCAGGTACCCGGCCGCCAGCAGCGGCCGGACGGCCTTGGTCACGGCCGCCGGCGACAGGCCGGCCCGGCGGGCCGCCTCCAGCCGGGTGAGGGGGCCGTGGGACAGGACCGTGGTGAAGATCTGCGAGGCGGCCGGCGTGTGGGCCGGGAACGTCTCGGTACGGGAGGTGGAGCGCATGGCCGGGAACTTAGGTGGCTTATTTTCCGCTGTCAATAAAAGAAACAGGAATCACCTGATGGTTGACTGTGAGGCTCCCATGGCCTTCAAATGACGGGTGGGACAGGGGCGTTGGCTCGTGTTCCGCAAGCGTGACCGCAAACGCGACCGATCCGGGTGCCCAGCCCCCCGACGGGGCACCCGGATCAGCGGCAGGGCGCGCCCGTCAGTGGCGGGCGGCCGGCGTGTCGGCCTCGGTGACGTTGACCGCGGCCCAGGCCTGGTCGACCGTGCGGTACTCGGTGCTGCTCGCGCCGTAGAGGTCGGTGGCCGCCTTCAGCGTCGCGATCCGCGCGTCGTGGAAGTCGGTCGAGGAGACCATGTACCGGGTCAGGGCGCGGTAGAAGATCGCCGTGGCCTTGGCGCGGCCGATGCCGGTGACCGTGGACCCGTCGTAGGTCGGCGAGTCGTAGGTGGTGGCCCCGATCGTCTTGCGACCGCTGCCTTCGGCGAGCAGGTAGAAGGCGTGCGAGGAGACGCCGGACCCGGCGTGCACCTCGGCGTCGGCGACCTCCGGCGACCAGTAGTCGACGGTGCCTTCGAGGCGGTCGAGCGAGGGGTGGTCGAGGCGGCGCAGGAACTTCTGGCGCAGGCCCAGCTTCTCGCCGAGCAGGTAGTTCGGCGGGTTCTTCGGGTTGTTGGCGAAGAACTCCACGCCGGAGCCGAAGACGTCGGCGAGCGACTCGTTCAGCGCGCCCGGTTCGCCGTACTGGTTGCCGTCGCTGTCGACGCGCGTCGGTTCGAGCTCGGCGGTGGCGTCCACCACGCCGTGGGTCAGCTCGTGGCCGGTGACGTCGAGGACGACCAGCGGCTTCTTGATCTCGGTGCCGTCGCCGTCTCCGTACAGCATGCAGCCGCAGGTGGAGTCCCAGAAGGCGTTGCCGACCTTGTTGCCCCAGTGGACCATGGCGCGGGCAGGCTTGGAGTTGTTGGCTATGCCCTTGCGGCCGAAGGCCTTCTTGTAGAAGTCCAGGGTCTCCGTGATGCCGTACTGGGCGTCGGCGGCGGCGCTGCCCCGGCTGGTGGTGGTGCCGTTGCCCCAGCTGTCGGTGGTGCTGGTGAACTTGGTGCCCTGGCCGAAGCTCTCGGTCTCCCTGCCCTTGGCGTCCCGGGTCTCGGTGCCGTAGCGGGTGGGGTCCTTGAGCAGGAAGCTCTTGCGGGCGGTCTGCGTGGTGGTGAGCGGGACCTTGCCGACGAAGAGGGACCTGCCGGAGCCGTGGGCGGTCGCCGGGTAGTGGGCGGCGACGGAGACGGACGCGCCGGTGAGGGCCTGGGCCCGGACGCCGGTGCCGAGGACCGGGTCGAGGGTCTCGCCGCGGCTGCGGAGGGTGTCGAGCAGCCGGGGCGAGAGGAACTCGTCGCTGTCCGGCGTGTTGCTGCGCACCCTGCCGGTGAGGGCGTCGACGACGACCGTGCTGGTGCCGCCGGAGCCGTCGACCGCCACCTGGTAGGCGAGGGCGGCGGCGCCGTTCCGGGCGTCCACCACGAGCCGGGCGGTGCCGGGGTCGCCGTCGGCGGCCGAGGCGGCCTTCTCCTCGGCCTGCCGGGCGGTCAGCTTCGCCTCGGTGGCGGCGGGCCTGACGGCGTGGTCGGCCGCCCGGGTGACGCCGGTGTAGGCCAACCGGCGGGAAAGATGGAGGACGAGGTCGCCGCCGAGTACCGGCATCCCCCGGTGGGTGCGGACGAAGCGGACGTGGCGTGCCCCTTCGGGGTCGATCATCACGTCCTGGGGCTGGAGCTCGTCGCCGGCGCCGACTCCGGTCGCCGCGGCATGGGCGAAGGCCGCGGTCCGGGCCGCGGCCACCACCTGCGCGGTCGTCGTGGCGGCGGCCACGGCCTCCTGTCGTTCCCCCGTCGCGGGACCGGCGAAGGCCGTACCGGCCAGGCCCGTGGCGGCCGTCGTCACGGCGACGGCGACCGCCACGCTGCGTATGTGCGCACTACGCACTGATCAGGGTTCCTTCGTTCGAAGACGGCCGTGGTCACCAACCGCCTTGCGGCAGGGCGCCGTTGGGCGCCAAGGGGGCTGGTCGGGCCCCGGCCGCAACCCTTACGGACGAATCATGTCCATGTAAAGCGCAATTCGTCGCTTTTCTTGCTTTTCATGGCAATACTTGGCGAATCCGCACCGCACGGTGATCAAGGAGTGACCAACTGTGCGTCGGCTGTGGAGATGTGACGGGATGCGAGAGGGTTCCCCGAACCCGATGTGACTCATCTCGCATCGAAGACGGCTCAGAGAGGAGCAGGTCCGAATGGTCTCGGCAATGGTGTGCAGAAGTGCGGTGCTCGGGGCGGTGACGCTGTCACTGCTCGCGGTCCCGGCCCAGGCGGCGCCCCTGAAGACGACGGCGAAGGCCCGGACGGCCGCGGCCCTCCCGGCGCCCGACACCGCGGGGCTGACCGCGGTGCTGCGCTCGGTGGTGGCGAAGGGCGCGCCCGGCGCGATGGCCCGCATCGACGACGGCACGCAGGTCTACCGGTCCGCCCAGGGCATCGCCGACCGCGCGAGCCGGCGGGCCCTGACCACCGCCGACCGCTTCCGGGTGGGCAGCGTCACCAAGACGTTCTCGGCGGTGGTCCTGCTGCAACTGGTGGACGAGCACAAGCTCGCCCTGGACGCGCCGGTCAACCGCTACCTGCCGGGGCTGCTGCCGGACGACCGCATCACCGTGCGGCACGTACTGAGCCACCGCAGCGGCCTCTACGACTACACCAACGACATGTTCGCCAGCAGCGTCTCCGGCTTCGAGGCCGTGCGCAACAAGGTCTTCACCTACCGCCAACTGCTGGACCTGTCCCTGAAGAAGGCGCGCACCAACGCGCCGGGCGCCGCCTACTCGTACTCCAACACCAACTTCGTCGTCGCCGGAATGCTGATCGAGAAGCTCACCGGGCACAGCGTGCGCACGGAGTACCAGAACCGCATCTTCAAGCCGCTCAAGCTCGACGACACCTTCTACGTCCACCCCGACACGAAGATCCCGGGCGTGCACGCCAGCGGCTACCTCACCGCGGACCGGGCGGGTGCCGCGCCCGTCGACGCCACGAACCAGACGGTCTCCTGGGCCCAGAGCGCGGGCGCCATCATCTCCAGCGCCCGCGACCTCGACACGTTCTACTCGGCGCTGGTACGCGGAAAGCTGACGTCGACCGCCCGCCTCGCGGAGATGGAGCGCTTCACCCGCGTCAACGCCAACACCTCCTACGGCCTCGGGCTGCGCCGCCGCGACCTGTCGTGCGGGGTCTCGGTGTACGGCCACACGGGCGCCGTGCAGGGCTACTACACGTACTCGTTCACCAGCAAGGACGGCAAGCGCAGCCTCACCGCGCTCGCCAACGCCTCCAACAGCTCCGACGTGCTCAACACGCTGGCGGCCACGCTGGAGCCGGCGTTCTGCGGCAAGCAGAAGTCCCCGCGCAGCGCGGCCGTGCCGCTCGAACGCGAGGACGTTGCACCGGCCGCGCCGCGGGAGCAGTAGCACCCCGGTCCCCGCGGGGAACCTCGCGCCCGGGCCGGACGTTCAACCGGCGACTCCCCCACCGGGCGCGACGTCCGGCCCCCGACCGCACGGAGGCGGCGCGATGAGCGAGCTGGTCCCCGGGGGCAATCTGCCTCTTCCGGGCGGCGCGCTGACCCTGCGGGTGCCCGGCCCCTTCGACGTGTCGGCGCTGATCACCGACGAGAGCGGCAAGGTCGGCGGCGACGCCGACTTCGTCTTCTACAACCAGCCGGACGCACCCGGCGTCCGGCTGCGCGGCGACACGCTGACCGTCGAACCGGCCCTGCTGCGGGCGGGCGCCCAGCGCGTCACCCTCACGGTCACCGCCGCCGAGCCCGGCACCCCGCTCGGCCGGCTGCCCGCCGCCACCCTGCACGTGACCGACCGCCTGGGCCGCACGCTGGCCCGCTTCGCCCCGGCGCGCCCGCAGACGGAGACGCTGCTGCTGCTCTCCGAGATATACCGGCGGGGCACCGGCTGGAAGCTGCGCGCCATCGGCCAGGGGTACGCGGACGGACTGGCCGGGCTGGCCCGGGACTTCGGGGTCGACGTGGTCGAGGACCGGCAGCCCTCCCCCGGCTCCCGCGCCACCATCCCGGCCCAGCGGACGGCGGCCTCCCCGGCCCGCCCCTCAACGGCTGCGCTGCCCGATCCGGACGGCCTGCTGGGCGCGGTCAACTCCGCCCGCGCCCGGGCCGGCCGCCCGCCGGTGGCCCCGGACGCCCGGCTCACCTCGGCCGCCCTCGCCCACGCCACGGCGATGGCCGACGCGGGCCGACTGGCCGGCGAGGGCCCCGACGGCGTCTCCGTCCACCAGCGGATCAGCGCCACCGGGTTCGCCTACGTCACGGTCGGCGAGCACCTCGTCTCCGGCCCCCGCACCCCGGCCGAGTTCGTCGACTACTGCCTGCGCGGCGAGGACGCCCGGCGCACCCTGCTCGACCCGGCGTTCACCCACGCGGGCCTCGCCCACGCCCGTGGCCCGCGCGACGGGGACACCTACTGGACAGCGCTGTGGGCCAGACCCCTCACCCAGGCCGAGCTGACCCGCACCCGCGACGAGGTCGTCGACCTCACCAACCGGGAGCGCACCCGGGCCGGGCTGCGACCGCTCGCGGTGGATCCGCAGCTGGCCACGGCCGCGCAGGCGTACAGCACGGACATGGCGACCCGCGACTTCTACTCGCACACCTCGCCCGAGGGCACCCAGCCGTGGGACCGGGCCGCCGCCGCGGGGTCACGGCGGCGCACCATCGGCGAGAACATCGCCTGCGGCCAGCGTTCCGCGGCCGAGGTGGTGGACGGCTGGATGAACAGCCCCGGCCACCGGGCCAACATCCTGAAACCGGACTTCACCCACATAGGCATCGGCTTCGCCGGGGGCGGTCGGGCCGGCACCTACTGGACCCAGCTGTTCGGTGCCTGAACCGGTACACACCGTGATCTTGGCGGAACGGGTCCGTCCGGGACACCATGCCCGACATGAAGGGTGATCTCTTTTCAAGTCAGCACATGGTGGCCCCGGCGCTCGAGCCGGGCATGACGGCCGAGAACGCAAAGTGCCTCAGGTACGCGGTCAACGGCGAGATGTACGCCCGCCAGGGCGCGATGATCGCGCACCGCGGCAGCCTGAAGTTCGAGCGCAAGGGCCAGGGCGTGGGCGGGATGCTCAAGCGCGCGGTCACCGGCGAGGGGCTGCCGCTGATGTCCGTGCAGGGGCAGGGCGAGGCCTGGTTCGCGCACGAGGCGCAGAACTGCTTCATCGTCGAGATAGAGCCGGGCGACCAGTTCACGGTGAACGGCCGCAACGTGCTGTGCTTCGACGCCACGCTCTCGTACGAGATCAGGACGGTGAAGGGGTCCGGCATCGCGGGCGGCGGCCTGTTCAACAGTGTGTTCTCCGGACACGGCAGGCTCGGCCTGATCTGCGACGGCAACCCGCTGGTGATCCCGGTCTCGCCGCAGGCACCGGTGTACGTCGACACGGACGCGGTGGTGGGCTGGACCGCGCACCTGCAGACCTCGCTGCACCGCTCGCAGTCGATCGGGTCGATGCTGCGCGGCGGTTCCGGCGAGGCGGTCCAGCTGATGCTCCAGGGCGAGGGCCATGTCGTGGTCCGGCCGAGCGAGGCGACCCCGCAGAAGGCACAGCAGCACTGACCTCCGGCGCCCTGGTCCGCGTGGCCCGGCCGCGGCGGCCGGGCCGGGTTGACCAGGGCGGTCCGGCCGGGTGAGGGTGCGAACGGCGCGGACCGTCGCTCCCGCGCCGGAAGGGTGAACCGCCTTGAACGGCATCATCGGCATCTCGGACATCGAATCCGCGGCCCGGCTGATCGAAGGACACGTCGTCCGTACTCCCACCGTGCCCAGCCCCGGCCTGTCGGAGCTGCTCGGCGCGCCGGTCACCGCCAAGCTCGAACTCCTCCAGCGGACCGGCTCCTTCAAGGCGCGCGGTGCCGCGGCGAAGCTGCTGTCGCTGACCGAGGCCGAGCGGGCGGCCGGCGTGGTGGCGGTCAGCGGCGGCAACCACGGCATCGCCCTCGCGGTGATGGCAGCCGCCCTCGACGTGAAGGCGACGGTGGTGATGCCGCGGACGGCGCCCGCACGGTCGCTCGCGCTGGTGGCGGAGGCCGGGGCGTCGGTGCGGCTCACCGACGGCATGGGCTCGGCGTTCGAGCTGCTGCCGCGGCTGCGGGACGAGGGGCTCACCCTGGTCCATCCGTTCGACGACCCGGTGGTGATCGCCGGGCAGGGCACGGTGGGCCTGGAACTCGCCGAGGACGCGGACGACGTCACCGACGTGATCGTCAGCATCGGCGGCGGGGGCCTGATCGCGGGCGTCGCGGCGGCCCTGCGGGCGCGCCGCCCCGGGGTGCGGGTGTGGGGCGTGGAGACGGCGGGCGCGCAGGCGATGTCCGAGGCTGTCGCGGCGGGCGCTCCGCTGCCGGTCGAGGTGTCCTCGATCGTGACGACGCTCAGCGCGCCGTCCGTGTCCCGGTTGACGTACGACCATGCGGCGGCGCTGGTGGAGGAGGTGCTGGTGGTGCCGGACCGGGAGGCGGTGCGGGGCAGTCTGGAGTTCGCCGAGCACGCCAAGGTGTGGGCCGAGCCGGCCGCGGGCTGTCTGCTGCCCGCGGCCCGGCAGGTTCTGGAGCGGGTCGGCGCCGGGGCCCGGATCGGGCTCGTGGTCTGCGGAGGCAATGTGACGCACCAGGAGATCTCGGAGTGGACCGCGCGCTTCGGGCTGGACTGACCAGCGGACCGCAGCCGGGCTTTTACCGTCGGTTACCCGCAGGTCGAAGCCCGGTCATTCATTGTTTTCCTCAAGTGCCCCGCCGTTGCCGCCACTTGAATAAAAGGCAAGAACGGTCCCCGAGTTGCAGATTCTTTGAACAAACCAAGGTATGTCCCGCGTACCTCTGGTCAATGACGAGGCAGGGGTTTCAGCGAGGGATGACGATGGTCAAGGCGCATGTCTCCGCACAAGAAGTGGTCGCAGGAAGGTACCGGCTCCTCGAAGTCGCCGACCGCGAACCGAACCGCGTCAGCTGGTACGCGGAGGACGTGCAGGCCGAGCGACCGCGTCTGGTGACCGAGATCGCGTTTCCCGAGGCGCCCACCGAGGACACCGTGCGCCGGGCCACCGCCCGTATCCTGCGCTCCTCGGAGGTGATGAGCGCGCTGCGACCCGGCCGGGTCGCCATGGTGATCGACGCCTTCGAGGAGGCGGGCGCGCTGTGGACGGTCACGGAGCTGATCGACGGCACGCCGCTCAGCGAACTGCTCGTCCAGCAGGCCACGTTCGACTACGTACGGGCCGCACGCATCGGCCTCGAGGTGCTGGACGTCCTGGAGGCCGCGCACGCGGACGGCTACACGCACGGCGAGCTCAGCCCCGGCCAGATCTTCGTCCGCGACCGGGGCCCGGTGGTCATCACCGGGTTCGGCCTGGCCGGCGCGACGCTGGCGCCCCGGGTCACCGCGCCGTCGTACGCGTCGCCGGAGCAGGCCCGCGACGAACGCATCGGTCCCGCCGCGGACCTGTGGGCGCTCGGCGCGATCCTCTACACGATGGTCGAGGGACGGCCGCCGTTCCGGGACCGGGGCAAGGCGGAGGCGACCCTGAAGGGCGTGGACCGGCTGCCGTTGCGCACCCCGCTGCGGGCCGGTCCGCTGACCCAGGTGGTGCAGGGGCTGCTGCGGAAGAACTCCCGTGAACGGCTGAACCGGACGGTGGTGCGTCAGGCGCTGACACGTGTCCTGGACGAGGACCCCGACACGGCCGAACAGCCCGCGGCAGTCTCCCGGCTGCGCGGCGCCTATGTGGCCGCCCGGGCCTCCGGGTGGAGCAGGACCACCATGATCGGCGGGACCGCGCTGGCCGTCGTGACCGTCTCGGTCGCGGTGCTGGCCGCGACGCAGGGTCTGCCGGGCGCCGCCTCGGCGGGCTCGGCCCCGACCGCCTCGGCCACGGCCGGCGAGCCGGCCAACCGCACGGACGGCAACGCCCCCGGCACCTCCACCTCGCAGACGGCGTCCCCCTCCCCCACCCCGTCGGCCTCCGCGTCCCCCTCCGCGTCCGCGTCCCCCTCGGCGACGGCCACGGCCGGTGCCCTGCCGGCCGGCTTCCACCGCTACACCGCCCCGGAGGGGTTCTCCGTGGCGCTCCCGACGGGCTGGAAGCGACTCGACACCGCCCGGGACGACGTCGCCTACCGCGTCACCTTCGGGCCGGGCGGCGACGACCTGCGCACCCTGGCGGTCACCTACAGCACCGACGCGGGCCCGGACCCGGTCGCGATCTGGCGGGACGACGTGGAGCCCGGGCTGGAGAAGCTGGACGGCTACCAACGGATCGGCCAGATCCAGGCGACCACCTACCAGGGCCACAAGGCCGCGGACATGGAGTGGGAGTCCGGCACGGGCGCCGACCGGGTGCACACCTTCGGCCGCGGCTTCCTGCTCGGCGGCGGTCGCAGCTTCTCGCTGCGCATCACGGCGCCGGCCGCCGACTGGGACGACGCCGCGGACAAGCTCGCCATGAAGACCTTCCTGGCGACGTTCCGCGGCTCGGCAAGCTGATCCGCGGGGTGCGGTGCGCGGCGCGGATCAGCTCGCCGAACCGGTCTTCGACGGTCCGGAAAACCCCGGCCAATCGGTAGATATAGGCTGCCCGTCGGTACGTACGCAGTTCGGCAGCCTTCAGGAGTGTCCTCCGTGACTCTAGCGATCGACCCGTCCGAGACGTCCAGCGCGTCCCCGGCTCCCCTCTCCGACCTGGTGGCGCGGGACGCCCGCGAGTTCGGCGCGTATGTGCGGACCGGAGGCTGGACGTTCGGGCTGATGGTGGCCCGTAGCGTGCGGCCGGGAGGGCAGGGCGCACAGGAGACGGCGAAGGTGCCGGCGAAGGAGTTCGCCGAGCTGGCCGGCTGCTCCGCGGAGCGCGTCATGCGCTACTACAAGGCCTGGGACAAGGCCGCCGACGACGGCCTGGTCCCGCACTTCGAGGCCCTCGCGCCGGGCCAGGAGGTGGAACTCCCGGACTCGGACGTCTGGTTGACGTACTACGTCTCGCGCAGCAGTGCCGGCTCCGAGCGCGGCACCGCCATCGCGGAGGCCGCCGAGGCCGAGGGCATCCGGCCCACCAAGGCCCTGGAGGTCGCCGAGAACCCGACCGCGCTGCGCGCCGCGATCCTCGCCGACCCGTCCACCGCGCGCGCCGCCCGCTCGGCCCTCCTCGACCGCATCAAGGAGGACCCGGACCTGCAGACCGTGCTGGCCCGTGACGTGGTCCGCACCGCCGACCTGAAGAAGGCCGTCGCCACCGAGAGCCGCTCGGCCGACCGGATCGGCTACGTCCGGCAGATCGCCGAGTCCGGCCAGATCAAGACCCCGGCCGGGCAGACCGTCGACGCGCCGTCGCAGCTGCGCCAGGAGGCCGAGCGCCATCTGTCGCTCCTCGACGAACTGGACGACGACGAGGACACCGGCGAGTGGGCGACCGAGGCCTACGACACGATGAAGAACCTGGTCGTGGAGGCGGTGGAGGCCGACCCCGAACTGCGGGTCCAGGAGAAGCGCACCAAGTTCTACAACAGCCTCCAGAAGGCGACCAAGGCGTTCGAGGAGCTGACCTTCGACGACGCCCAGGACTTCTACGAGGACGACATGGTCCAGCGCCTGGAGGACCTCCAGCAGGCCATCGGCTCCTGCCTGGCCGCGCTGCGCGGCACGAACGGCACTCAGGACTAGGAGGCCGCGGGGCCCGCAGGGCAATTCCGCTCACGATTGAGCGTTTTTCCCGTGGGAGGGGTACTAGAGGGCACCAAGCCGATCGTTCTCGGAGGCCACTCGCGTGAACCCCATCGTGCACAGGACCCTGGTCGTCCAGCTCCGGGCGGACGGGACGGGCCGCTGTCCCGTCCTCGCCCATCTGTCGTACGACGCCGGTGACCCGTTCGCCGTCACCGCGGTGTTCACCCTGGACGGCCGGGTGCTCGCCCGGTGGCGGCTGGACCGCGAGATGCTCAACGACGGGCTGAGAGAGCCGGTCGGGGTCGGGGACGTCCGGCTGCGTCCCGTACGGCAGGGGCGCTGGAGGGAAGTGCGCATGGATTTCCTCGGCGACCCGCTGCCCGGCGGCAGCCGCCACCACGCCGTGGTGTTCGCGTGGGCACCCGCGCTGGCCTCCTTCCTGAGCGACACCTACCTGGCCGTGCCGCCCGGCCGGGAGGAGATCCCGGTGGACGACGTGCTCGCGGAGATCCTCGCCACCGGCTGAGCAGCCGTGACGTGGCTCAGCGGGTCGTGTGACGGTGCCGGGACCACAGCGGCAGGCCGTACCAGCACACCAGGTACCAGACGACGACGGCCACCACGACCCAGGTCACCTGGCTGCCGCCGGTGGCCACCCGGAGGATCAGCACCAGGGAGGCGGTCATGGTGGCCAGCAGCAGGAAGAGGCCGATCGAGGTGAGCCGGGACGCCGTCCGCACCGCCTGCGGCTTCACCTTGCGCCCGGCGACCAGCCGGTGCAGCGACACCGGGCCGATGAGGGCGCCCGTGGCGGACGCGCCCAGGATCACGGTGACGATGTAGATCGTTTTGTCCGTGTCGGAGAGCTGGGCGTACTTCTGCTGGAAGGCCACGGTGAGCAGGAAGCCGAACAGGATCTGCACACCGGTCTGGGCGACGCGCACCTCCTGGATGAGCTCGCCCCACATCCGGTCGGCGCGCTCCTCCTCCGTCTCGTCACGCCCGCTCGGCCTCTCCTGGTCGGTCATGGAGTACGGGTAACCGCCGGCCCGGTGCCCCAAACGGAGCGCGGCCGGGAGCGGCAGGGCTGCGCTCCCGGCTCGCACCGCCGCTACCAGCGGGTTTCCACCTGCTCCTTGATCCGGCGGTCGTACAGCTCGCGGATCGCGGCGACCGTCTGCCCGGGCAGCTCCGGGAGGCGCGCGGCAGCCGCGTTGGCGCGGGCCTGCTCCGGGTTGCGGGCGCCCGGGATCACCGTGGTCACGCCCGGCTGGTCGATGATCCAGCGCAGGGCGAGCTGGGCCGGGGTGTACCCCTCGGGGGCGAGGGCGGCGAACTCGGCGGCGGCCTCGACGCCCGTCGCGTAGTCCACGCCGGAGAAGGTCTCGCCCTGGTCGAAGGCCTCGCCGTGCCGGTTGTAGGTGCGGTGGTCGTCGGCCGCGAAGACGGTGTCCTTGGTGTACTTGCCGGACAGCAGCCCGGAGGCGAGCGGCACCCGCGCGATGATGCCGACGCCGGCCTCCAGCGCGGCCGGGAGCACCTCGTACAGCGGCTTCATGCGGAACGGGTTGAGGATGATCTGCACGCTGGCCACGCCCGGGCGGGCGATCGCGGTGAGGGCCTCCGCGCTGGTCTCGACGCTGACGCCGTAGGCGGCGACGCGCTCCTCCTCGACCAGGGTGTCGAGGGCGTCGTACACCTCGTCGGAGGAGTAGACGGGGGTCGGCGGGCAGTGCAGCTGCACCAGGTCCAGGCGGTCCACGCCGAGGTTGCGGCGCGACCGGTCGTTCCACGCGCGGAAGTTGTCCAGGACGTAGTTCTCCGGGATCTGGTCGACCCGGCGGCCCATCTTGGTGGCCACCAGAACGTGCAGGTCCGGCCTGCCGCGCAGGAAGGTCGCGATGGTCTGCTCGCTGCGCCCGTCCCCGTACACGTCGGCGGTGTCGAAGAAGGTCACCCCCGACTCCGCCGCCGTCTCCAGAACGGCGAGCGCCTCCTTGTCGTCCACCTCGCCCCAGTCGGCACCGAGCTGCCATGTGCCGAGGCCGACGACCGATGCCCGCTGTCCCGACCTGCCGATTACGCGTTCGTCCATGGCGTCAGTCTGTCATCCGCCGCCGACAACGGTGTCACGGGCCGGTCCGTGCGTGCCCGCCCTGAACCCTCACGGGGCGCCGAAGTAGTGGCCCTCCGCCAAGTCGGCGAGCAGGTCCGGGTGTTCCGGCGTCCAGCCCAGCAGCTTTCGGGTCCGCTCGCTCGACGTCGCGTTGTCGACGGCCGCCGCCATGCCGAGCCAGCCGAAGTGGGCCTGCGCCTCTTGCGCCGGGATGCTCCTCAGCGGGACGTCGAGGCCCCGTCCCGTCGCCGCCGCGATGTCCTTGAAGGGGATTCCCTCGTCGGCCGCCGCGTGCAGGCCGGTGCCCGCCGGGGCGGACTCCAGGCCCAGCCGGAACAGGCGGGCCGCGTCCAGGCGGTGGACGGCCGGCCAGCGGTTGGCGCCGTCGCCGACGTACGCGGCGACGCCCTTCGCCCGGGCGACGTCGATCAGCCGGGGCACGAAGCCCTGGTCGCCGCGGCCGTGCACGGTGGGGGCCAGGCGGACCACCGCGCTGCGCACGCCGCGCTCGGCCAGGGCGAGCGCGGCGAGGTCGGAGTCGGCGCGGTAGGTGCCCGGCACCGGGGTGTCCTGCTCCGTCGCCACGCCGTCGACCGAGGCGAGCATCAGGGTTCCCGAGGTGACCACGAAGGGCCGGTCCGAGCCCTCCAGCGCGGCGCCGACCGCCTCGATCACGCGCAGGTCGCTCCCGGCCGCGAGGGTGAGGTCCGGGAAGTCGTCGTGGTTGAAGGCCAGGTGGATCACGCCGTCGGTACCGGCCGCGGCGCGGGCCAGGCCCTCGGGGTCGTCGAGGCTGCCGCGGTGTACCTCGGCGCCCGCGGCCCGCAGGGTCTCGGCCGACCTGTCGGAGCGGGCGAGGGCGAGGACCCGGTGGCCCGCGCCGAGGAGTTCGGGGATGACGGCGGAGCCGATGAAGCCGCTGCCGCCGGTGACGAATACCCGCATGGTGGATGCTCCTTCGAGGGAGGGGGTGGTGCCTCCATCGTTCGGCCGACGCGGGGCGGGAGTCCAAAGCCTGTTTCGACATGCGCAATGCGTTTCAGGCATCGTCGCAGGTGGTGGGCGCTATTCTGGAGACATGGCTGATCCGGCTTCCGTTCCTGACCTCGATCTGCGGCTCGTCCGGTACTTCACCGCGGTCGCCGGGGAGCAGCACTTCGGGCGGGCCGCCGGCGCCCTGCACATCACGCAGCCGGCGCTGAGCCGGCAGATCCAGCGGCTGGAGCAGGTGCTGGGGGCCCGGCTCTTCGACCGCACCCCGCAGGGTGCCCGGCTCACCGAGGCCGGCGAGGTGTTCCTGCCGCGGGCGAAGGCGTTGCTGCGGGCCGCGGGCGAGGCCGCGGCCGTCACCCGGGCCGCCGCCGAGCCGAGCCGGATCACCGTCGGGTACATCAACGGGATCTTCGTCACCCCGGCCGTGCGGGATCTGCGCCGACGCTTCCCGGACGCCGACGTGCGGACCCTGCACCTCGACTGGGGCGAGACGCGCGAGGCCCTGCTGACGGGGCGCGTGGACGCGGCGGTGACCCGGCTGCCGCTGCGCACCGACGGGTTGCGGGTGACGGTGCTCCACGACGAGCCGCGTGTCCTGGTGGTGCCGCTGGACCACCGGCTGGCCGGGAAGGAGTCGGTCACGCTCGACGACATCGCCGACGAGCCGCTGCCGCGGGGGAAGGACCCGCTCTGGAACGCGTTCTGGCGCGTCGACCCGCGGCCGGACGGCAGCCCGGCGCCCGACGGTCCGCTGATCGGCGCGGTGGAGGACAAGTTCGAGTTCGTCGCCGCCGGGCAGGCCGTGGCGATCGTGCCCCTGGTGCCCGGCGCGAGCATCCGCCCCGACCTCACCGCGGTCCCGCTGCACGGTGTCGAGCCGAGCCACGTGGTGCTGGCCACCCGCGCCGGGGACGGCAACCGGCTGACGGCCGCCTTCCGCAGGTCGGCGGAGGCGCTGCTGACGGGACCGGCGCGGGAGCCGGACGGTTCCTAGGGCGTCAGCTGGGCCTGGACCGCGGGGCCGTAGCGGTCGGCGACGTCGCCGATGCCGGTGGCCGCGGAGTCGCGCAGCCGTGGGCCGCGGGCGATGCCGTACATCACGCCCAGGCCGATGAGCTGGGCGACGGCGAGTTCGGCGCGCAGGTCCGGGTCGGGTCCGGTGAGCCGGGCGGCGAGGGCGTCGATCACGTGGGAGCGGAAGTTGGCGCGCAGCACCTCGCCGTGGTCGCCGTGCAGGGGTGCGAAGGCGATGCGCAGCAGTGGGTCGGCGCCGCGGTCGCGCTGGCTCTCCAGGACGTGCCGGACCATGTGCCGGCCGAGGTCCTCCAGGGGTGCGTCCAGCAGGGCCGCCGCGTCGGTGTCGAAGGACATGACGCGGGCGAACAGGCTGTCCTTGTTGCCGAAGTACTTGAGGATCAGCGGGGCGCTGACCCCGGCGCGTTCGGCGACGTCCTTGAGGGTGATGTCGGCGTGCGCGTGCCGGGCGAGGAGGTAGCGGGCCGCCTTGAGGATGGCCGCCTTGGTGGCCTCGGCGTCCCGGCGGGCGGGGGCCGGGGCGGGGGCGGACCCGGTGGGTGCGGGCGCTGCGGGTGCGGGCGCTGCGGGTGCAGGCGCTGCGGGTGCGGGCGTGGCGGGTGCGGGCGTGGCGGGGGTGCCGGGGCGGGTGTTCACGGCGCTCATGCTCCCTCCAGAGCCCCGTCCCTGGCGCTCGCGGCCCGGCCCCGGGCGCGGGAGGTGTCGTCGGGGCGCTTGTCGCCGGGGATGGAGAGGGCGGCGGCACCGGCCGCGAGGGCGACGACGCCGGCCATCGCGAAGGCCAGCAGGTAGCCGTGGAGCGTGGCGATCGGGGCGCCGCCGACGAGGCTGGTGTGGTGGGTGAGGACGGCGGCCACGGCGGCGCTGGAGGTGGCCTGGCCGATGGTGCGCATGAGGACGTTGACGCCGTTGGCGGAGGCGGTCTGGCCCGCCGGTACGGCCCGCAGGATCAGCGTCGGCAGCGCCGAGTAGGCGAGGGTGGTGCCGGTGGCGACGACGGTGGCGCCCAGGATGATCATCCACAGGTCGCGGCTGTCGGCGATGCGGACCACGTATCCGCAGGCGATGACCGCGGTACCGAGGGCCAGGGTGATGCGCGGTCCGCGGGAGGCGGAGATCCGGGCGGAGACCGGTGAGAAGAGCAGCATGGTCACGCCGCCGGGGAGCAGGCACAGGCCGGTGGCCACGATGGACAGGCCGAGGCCGTATCCGGTGGCCTTCGGCGCCTGCACCAGCTGGGCGGTGACGAGGGAGTTGGCGTAGAAGGCGAACCCGGTGAGCAGGGCGGCGACGTGCGAGAGGCCGACCCGCGGCCGGGTCACCAGGTGCAGGTCGACCAGCGGCTGCTCGGTCCGCAGCTGCTGCCACCACCACAGGGCCAGCACGACGACGGTGGCGGCGAAGAGCCCGAGGACGCGGGGGCTGCCCCAGCCCCACTGTCCGCCCTGCGAGACGCCGAGCAGCAGGCAGGTCAGCCCGACGGCCAGCCCGAGCGTCCCGAGGACGTCGAACCGGCCGCTCTCGCGCACCGGCGACTCCCGCACCGCCCACCAGACGCCCGCGACGCCCAGCGCCCCGAGGAGGCTGGTCAGCCAGAACATGGTGTGCCAGTCGTAGTACTGCACGACGAGCGCGGCCAGCGGCAGGCCCAGCGCGGCGCCGATACCGACGGTGGAGCTCATCAGCGCCACCGCCGATCCCCGGCGCTCGGGCGGGAGTTCGTCGCGCAGGATGCTGATCGAGAGCGGTACGACGGAGGCGGCGGCGCCCTGCAGGGCGCGGGCGACGATGAGCACGGTGATGTCGGAGGACAGGGCGCACATCACGGAGCCCACGGTCATCAGCGCGAGGGCCCCGGTGAGCACCCGGCGCTTGCCGTACATGTCTCCTGCCCGGCCCAGCACCGGGGTGAGGACGGCCCCGGCGAGCAGGGTCGCGGTGACCGTCCAGGAGACGGCGCCGGCCGAGGAGTGGGTGAGCCGGGGCAGGTCCGGCAGGAGGGGGACGACCACCGTCTGCATGACGGCCATGAGGATCCCGCCGAAGGCCAGCACCGGGATGGTCAGCCGCTGCCGCAACGGGGGCGGGGCGGTGGCCGGTCCCGGGTGACCGGCTGTCGGGGCGGGCTGGTCCATCGGCACTCCTGCGGGCGGCGCGAATGAAGAAGGTGAATACCAATTCACCCTATCGGGTGAATGACCTTTCACCCAATCGCACCGCGGCCGTATACCGCCTACGACCGGACGTGCAGGGCGCGCGCCGCCCGCGGCCCGATCCACCGCTTGAGCCTGCGCAGCACCTCCAGCCGTCCGGCGGCCTTGTCGAGGCCGTAGTAGAGCTGCGGCGGGACATACGGGAGCAGCGGCGAGTGGCGCTGCCCGAGCAGGGCGAACATGCGGTGCGGGGGCAGGCCGATGTAGCGGGGCAGGTTCTCGTACCACTGGGCGCTGAGCCGGGCGGCGCTCTGCGCGGAGACCAGTTCGGCCCTGCGGCGCCGTTCGTAGGCGGCGAGGGCCTCGGGCAGGGCGGCGTGCTCGCGCAGGGCGTCGGCCAGGCACATGGCGTCCTCCAGGGCGAGGGTGGTGCCGGCGCCGATGGAGTAGTGGGTGGTGTGGGCGGCGTCGCCGAGCAGCACGAGGTTCCCGTGGTGCCAGGTCCGGTTGGTGAGGGTGCGGAAGGCCGGCCAGGCCGCCGAGGAGCCGCCGGTCAGCGGGTGGCCGTCGAGGATGCCGGCGAACAGCTTCTCCAGCAGGGTCAGTTGGCCGGCCTCGTCCATCGCGTCGAGGCCGAGGCCGGCGAGGGTGTTCGGGGCGCACTCGATGACGCAGGTGCTGTGCCCGTCGTCGTACGGGTAGCCGTAGCACCAGACCCAGCCGTGCCCGGTCTCGGCGAAGGCGAAGGTGAAGGAGTCGAAGACCCGGGTGGTGCCGAGCCACACGTAGTGGTTGCGGCCCTCGGTGGCCTCGGTGCCGAAGTGGCCGGCGTGCCGGGTGCGCAGGGCGCTGTGGATGCCGTCGGCGGCGACGACCAGGTCGGCCTCGGGGAGGTCCCCGGGGGTGATCTCGTCCTCGAACTCCAGCCGGACGCCGAGGCTACGGGCGCGGTCGGCGAGGATCTCCAGGAGGCGGTGGCGGCCGATGCCGTGCCCCACGTCTCCGGGCTGCCGGGCCACCTGGTCGCGGACATGGGCGACACCCTGGGTCCAGCGCACCGAGCTCGCCTCGACGGCCCGCGCCGACTCGGGGTCGTAGGTGTGCAGCCGGTCGAGCAGGGCGCGCCAGTAGGTGACGCCCCAGCCGTAGGTGGAGCCCTCGGGGTTGCGTTCGTGGACGGCGATGTCGTGGGACGGGTTCTGCCGCTTGAGCAGGATCGCGAGATACAGGCCGGCGGGCCCGCCTCCGACGCAGACGACCTTCACGCACACACCCCTGGATTTCACCGAACGTGGTCAATTGGCACCGGAGGGTAGCAGCGCGGAAACGCCCGGCCGGGTTTTCGAATCGCGCCAGATTGCCACCGTGAGCCACACCACCCGGACGGCGGACCACGGAGAAAGATCACCGGCAAGCCGCCCGGCCGCGCAAGGAATTACCCGTTCCGGGTCCGGCCGGGCTGCCGCCACAGCAAGATCATCTTTGTTCAATCTTGTATGACATGTGACTAATTGTCCTGATCGTAGCCAACCCGATCCGGGCGATTTCTCCCGCTCCGAGACCGCCGGATAGGCATACGGGGTCAGCACCCGCACCCGTCACAGGAGCATCCGTATGTCCGAACTCACCCGCCGCCGCGCCCTCACCGCGGCTGCCGCCCTCGCCGCCGCGGCCGGCGCCCAGGCCCTCCTCGCGCCCGGCGTCTCGGCCGCCGGCCACTCGCACGAGGGATCACTCGAACCCTTCGACGAGGTCTACAAGGGCCGTCGAATACAGGGCCGACCGGCCGGCATGGACGGCATGGACGGCATGGACGGCATGGACGGCATGGACGGCATGGACGGCATGAAGGGCATGAAGGGCATGAAGGGCATGAAGGGCATGGACGGCGGTCACCACCACGGACACGGCGCCGGATACGCGGTGTTCGTGGACGGGGTCGAACTGCACGTGATGCGGAACGCCGACGGCAGCTGGATCAGCGTGGTCAGCCACTACGACCCGGTCGCCACCCCGCGCGCCGCCGCCCGCGCCGCGGTCGACGAGCTGCAGGGCGCCGCGCTGCTGCCCTTCCCCGCCAACTGACCGCCCGCACAAGGAGTTTCCCGCACATGACCGTACGCAAGAACCAGGCCGCACTGACCGCCGACGAGAAGCGGCGGTTCGTCGCCGCCGTCATCGAGCTGAAGCGCAGCGGGCGTTACGACGACTTCGTGCGCACGCACAACGCCTTCATCATGTCCGACACCGACGACTCCGAGCGCACCGGCCACCGTTCGCCGTCGTTCCTGCCCTGGCACCGCAGATTCCTGCTCGACTTCGAGCGGGCCCTGCAGTCGGTGGACGCCTCCGTCGCGCTCCCCTACTGGGACTGGAGCGCCGACCGGACCGTCCGTGCCTCGCTGTGGGCGCCCGACTTCCTCGGCGGCACCGGGCGCAGTTCGGACGGGCGGGTGACGGACGGGCCGTTCGCCGCCACCGGCGGGAACTGGCCGGTCGACGTCCGCGTGGACGGCCGCACTTATCTGCGCAGGTCGCTCGGGACCGGAGTGCGCGAGCTGCCGACCCGGGCCGAGGTCGACTCGGTCCTGGCCATGGCGACGTACGACATGGCGCCCTGGAACAGCGCCTCGGACGGCTTCCGGAACCATCTGGAGGGCTGGCGCGGGGTCAACCTGCACAACAGGGTCCATGTCTGGGTCGGCGGGCAGATGGCCACCGGGGTCTCCCCCAACGACCCGGTGTTCTGGCTGCACCACGCCTTCGTCGACAAGCTGTGGGCCCGGTGGCAGCGCCGGCACCCGGACGCGGCCTACGTGCCGGGCGGCGGCACGCCGGACGTGGTGGACCTGGACGAGACGATGAAGCCGTGGAACGACGTGCGGCCGGCGGACCTGCTCGACCACACGAGGTTCTACACGTTCGACACCCTGGAGGCCTGACCGGGCCGCCGTCCCGCCGCCGCGTGCCACCGTGTGCCACCGCGTGCCGACGTGTGCCGCCCTCGCGTCGGTGGTCAGGCCTCGGCCGGCGTACGGCACTCCGGGTGGCCCCAGCCCTGCGCGTTCTTGGCGATGGACTCGCCGGCCGCGTAGGACCGGCCGCACGGGCACCGGCCGGGGAACTTCGCCTTGATGGTGCGGGCCGAGGAGCCGCCCGCAGCGCTCTTGCGGGGTGCCGCCTTGCGGCGCGGGGCCCCGGAGGAGGCGGCGGGGGCCGGTGAGGGCGGCGGTGTCGGGGACCCGAGGGCGCTGCCCGCGGCCTCCTGGACCACGGCCGCCTGGCTGGCCGCGCGGTCGGCGAAGTCGTTCAGCGGGTCGCCGTCGACCTGGTGGGCGGGGACGTACCGGAAGTCGACCGTGCGGCCGTCGAGGAGTTCGTCGATGCGGACGACCAGGTCCTGGTTGGCGACCGGCTTGCCCGCGGAGGTCTTCCAGCCGTTGCGCTTCCAGCCGGGCAGCCAGGTGGTGACGGCCTTCATCGCGTACTGCGAGTCCATCCGCACTTCCAGCGGCACGTCCGGGTCGGTGGAGGCCAGCAGCTGTTCCAGGGCGGTCAGTTCGGCCACGTTGTTGGTGGCCTTGCCGAGCGGCCCTGCCTCCCAGCGGGCGGGCGTCGCCGCGTCGTCGGACACCACCCAGGCCCAGCCCGCCGGTCCCGGGTTTCCCTTAGAAGCCCCGTCGCACGCGGCCACCACTCGTTCACGCATGGCCCCGATCATGCCACGGCCGGGCCGGGCGTCCGGCCGTGGTCCGGGATCCGCCCAGGTCAGACGTCCGAGGCCGACGGCATCCCGCCCTCGGTGGTCGTGACGTCGATCACCGAGAAGTTGGCGCCCTGCGGGTCGGTGAGCGCCGCCATCCGTCCGAAGGGGCTGGTCATCGGCCCGAAGCGGACCACGGCGCCGAGCTTCGTCGCCTTGGCGACGGCCTCGTCGCAGTCGGCGACGGTGAAGTACACGTTGACGTACGAGGGCACCTCGGGCGGGAAGTCGCCGGTCATCCGCATCCGGCCGAGGACAGGCCGGTCACCGAGGCTGAACGTGCGGAAGTCGACGTTGTCGTCCTCGATCTGCCGGACCGTGTAGGGGAAGACGCCCGCGAAGAAGGGGTCGGCCTTCTCGGGCTCGCGGGTGAAGACCTCCGCCCAGCAGTAGGCGCCGGGCACGGCCGTGGCCTCGAAGCCCTCGTGGACGCCGCCCTGCCAGATCCCGAAGACCGCGCCGCTGGGCTCGCGGGCCAGGCACATCGTGCCGAAGTCGCCGACCTGCATCGGCTCCATCAGCACCTCGCCGCCGTGCTCCCGGATCCGCGCGGCGGTGGCCGCCGCGTCCGGCGAGGCGAGGTACAGGCACCACTGCGACTGCCCCTCCTGCCCGGGCATGGGCGGTACGACGGCGGCGACGGCCTTGCCGTCCGCGTAGGCCTGCGTGTAGTTGCCGTACTCCGAGGACGACTCGCCGAAGGTCCAGCCGAGGACCTCGCCGTAGAAGCTCTTGGCCCCCGCCAGGTCGCTGAACATCGCGTCGGCCCAACAGGGGGTTCCTTCAGGTTGTACCGCCATCGCCGCGGCCCTTCCGATCGAGCGGGTTCTCCCGGTTCCTCACGCTAGCCACCGGGAGGTCCGCCCGCGCGCCGAACGCCGGACTCCGGCGGAGACTGGGAAGGGAGTCGGCGGCCTTCGGCGGACGGGGCGCGGTATGGCGGACGTGATGCGGGCGTGGGCGGTGGCACGGCCCGGGCCGGTCGAGGGGGATCCGCTGCGGCTGGTCGAGCGGCCGGTGCCGGTGCCCGGTGCGGACGAGCTGCTGGTGCGGGTGCGGGCCTGCGGGGTCTGCCGCACCGATCTGCATGTCACCGAGGGTGATCTGCCGGTGCACCGGACCGGGGTGGCGCCGGGGCACGAGGTGGTCGGCACGGTCGCGGGGACGGGCGCCGGGGTGGCGGACTTCGCGGTCGGCGACCGGGTCGGGGTGGCCTGGCTCCGGCGCACGGACGGGGAGTGCGCGTACTGCCTGCGGGGCGCCGAGAACCTCTGCCCGTACTCGGAGTACACGGGCTGGGACGCCGACGGCGGCTACGCCGAGTACACGACCGTGCCGGCCGCCTTCGCCTACCGGCTGCCCGGCACCCTCGACGACGTCGCGTCGGCCCCGCTGCTCTGCGCCGGGATCATCGGCTACCGCGCGCTGCTGCGGGCGTCGCTCCCGCCGGGCGGGCGGCTCGGTCTGTACGGCTTCGGGGGCAGCGCCCACCTGTGCGCGCAGGTGGCGCTCGCCGAGGGCGCCCGGGTGCATGTGCTCACCCGGGGCGCCGAGGCGCGGCGACTGGCCCTGGAGCTGGGCGCGGCCTCGGCGCGGGACGCCTACGAGGCACCGCCCGAGCCGCTGGACAGCGCGATCCTGTTCGCGCCGGTCGGCGACCTGGTGCCGCTCGCGCTGCGCGCCCTGGACCGGGGCGGGGTGCTGGCGGTCGCGGGCATCCACCTGAGCGACGTGCCGTCGCTGAACTACGAGCGCGAGCTGTTCTACGAGCGGGAGTTGCGCAGCGTCACGTCCAACACCCGTGGAGACGGACGGGAGTTCCTCGCCCTCGCCGAGCGGCACGGCGTGCACGCGACCACCCATGCCTACCCGCTGTCGGAGGCCCCGCGGGCGCTGCGGGACCTGAAGGCCGGGCGCTTCGACGGGGCCGCGGTGCTGGTGAACGACCTTTCCTGAGTCCAACCCCGGCGCGGCCCCGGGCGTGAGAGCGGGCGACCGGCGCACGACCGGCAATCACAACCCTTTCCACCCCGAACTCCAGGTTTGCGCAACTAAGGCATGCAACCGCCCCTTTCGCGCCGTACCCGTAGATCACCAAGGCTGTTTGGCTTGTCGGTGCGCACCACCACCTCGCACACCACCGACCCTCCGGGTCACCGTTGTTCACCTCTCTGCTGGAGGGAATGTGTCCACACCGGACAGCGTCATCGGGTCCGCCGTCGACGAGCCCGAGCCGGATCCGACCGCCGACGGGCAGCTCACCAGCCTGAGCACCCGGGCGGCGCGCCAGCTCGCCACGACCACCAAGTCCGAACCGCAGATGCAGGCCATCACCTCCCGGTGGCTGCTGAGGACACTGCCGTGGGTGGACGTCAAGGGCGGCACCTACCGGGTCAACCGACGCCTCCAACTGCGTACCGGGCGGGGCCGGGTGAGCTTCGAGCACAACGGCGGGGACGACATCCGGGTCATCCCCGGGACCCTCACCGAGCTGCCGATCCTGCGCGGGTACGACGACGCGGACGCGCTGACCCAGCTCGCCGACCGCTTCCAGCCCCGCGAGGTGCGTGCCGGGCAGGTGCTCTTCGAGGCGGGGCAGCCGGTCACCGAGACCTACCTGGTGGTGCACGGCCGGTTCATCCGGTACGCGGCCGGCAAGTACGGCGAGGAGGAGGTCGTCGGGGTCGTCACCGACGGCGACCAGATGGGCGACGAGGCGGTCGGCCAGACCGATCCGCTCTGGCTCACCTCGGTCCGGGCCGAGACGGCCGGCGTGGTCCTCGCACTGCCCTGGGCGGTCGCCCAGGAGATCATGGACCGGGTGCCGTCGCTCGGCGCCCACCTCCAGGCCTACGTCGACCGGCAGCGGCTGCCGATGAACCGCAAGGGCGAGGCCGAGGTGCCGGTGCAGGCCGGCCACACCGGCGAGCCGACCCTCCAGGGCGGCTTCGTGGACTACGAACTCGCGCCGCGCGAATACGAGTTGTCGCTCACCCAGACCGTTCTGCGGGTGCACTCCCGGGTCGCCGACCTCTACAACCACCCGATGGACCAGACCCAGCAGCAGCTGCGCCTCACGGTCGAGGAGATCCGCGAGCGCCAGGAGTGGGAGCTGGTCAACAACCGGGAGTTCGGGCTCCTGCACAACATCGACTACGGGCAGCGGATCAGCTCCTTCACCGGTCCGCCGACCCCGGACGACATGGACGAGCTGATCTCCATGCGCCGCAAGACCAAGGTGATCCTGGCGCACCCCAAGGCGATCGCGGCCTTCTTCCGGCAGTGCAACCGGCGCGGCCTCGTGCCCCCGTCCACCCATGTCGACGGGCACGAGATCCCGGCCTGGCGCGGGGTCCCGATCTACCCGTGCAGCAAGATCCCGATCAGCGACGACCACACCACCAGCATCATCGCGCTGCGCACCGGCGAGGCCGACCAGGGGGTCATCGGCCTCTACCAGACCGGCATCCCCGAGGAGTTCCAGCCCGGCCTCAACGTCCGCTTCATGGGCGTCAACGAGCAGGCCGTCGTCAACTACCTCGTCACCGCCTACTACTCGCTCGCCGTCCTGGTCCCCGACGCGGCCGGGATCCTGGAGAACGTCCAGCTCGGCCGCACCGCCGACTGACGGCCTGGAGCACAACCATGACCACGACCACCACCTCCTACGCCCTGCCCGGGCCGCCGAACATCGCGGAGCGGCTGCGCCCGGCCAGACGCACCGGGGCCGTCCCCGGACTGCACTACCGGCCGGCCGTGCCCGCCGACCCGGAGAAGGCCGCCGAACTCGACCGCCGCCTGGAAGCCTGGGCCCGGGATCTGGAGCTGTTCCCGGCGGCCTGGAAGGGGGACTTCTCGGACTTCCAGTTCGGCCGGGCCGTCGCCCTCCAGCACCCGGGCGGCCTCGACCTGGACCGGCTCACCGCCGCCGGCAAGCTGCTGCTCGCCGAGAACATCGTGGACTCCTGCTACTGCGAGGAGGACGAGGGGCGGGGCGGCTCCCGGCGGGGACTCGGCGGACCGCTGATCATCGCCCAGTCGGCGCTCGACCCCTACCACGGCATCCCGGAGCTGGAGGAGGAGTGGCGCGAGGGCATCCGGGCCACCGGCCCGCTGCGGTCGTACCACTTCGCCCTCACGGACTTCGCGGCCGTCGCCTCGCCCAGCCAGACCGACCGGTTCGTGCACGACATGGCCCGGCTGCACCTCGGCTATCTCGGCGAGGCCGCGTGGATGGAGACCGGGTACGTACCGCGGGTCTGGGAGTACCTGGTGATGCGGCAGTTCAACAACTTCCGGCCGTGTCTGTCGATCGTGGACGCGGTGGACGGCTACGAACTGCCCGAGCAGCTCTACGCCCGCCCGGAGATCCAGCGGATCACGGCGCTGGCCTGCAACGCCACCACCATCGTCAACGACCTGTACTCCTTCACCAAGGAGCTGGCGAGCGACCCGGACCACCTGAACCTGCCCCAGGTGGTGGCCGCCAACGACCGGCGCGGCCTGAAGGCGGCCTATCTGAAGTCCGTCGACATCCACAACCGGGTCATGGCCGCCTTCGAGGAGGAGTCGGCCGCCCTGGGCGCCACCTCGCCACTGGTCGCGCGCTATGCCGAGGGACTCGCCGCCTGGGTCGCCGGCAACCACGAATGGCACGCCACCAACACCAACCGCTACCACCTGCCCGACTACTGGTAGCCACCGAACCATCCCGAAACACCGTCAGAGACACTTCGAGGAGAACCTGTTGACCACCGCCCCTGTCGCTCGGAAGACCACCACGTCAGCCCCGGTGCCGACCCAGTCCAGGTACCAGAACAGCGTCGCGGAGTACTGGAACGCCGAGGAGAACCCGGTCAACCTCGAACTCGGAAAGATCGACGACCTGTACCACCACCACTACGGCATCGGCGAGGCCGACTGGTCGGTGCTCGACGAGACCGACCCCGCGCTGCGCAAGGAGCGCGTCACCAGTGAGCTGCACCGTCTGGAGCACGCCCAGGCCGAGCTGCTCGCCTCCCGTCTCGGCGCCCTCACGCCGGCCGACCGGGTCTTCGACGCGGGCTGCGGCCGAGGCGGCGGCAGCATCGTGGCGAACCTGCGCTACGGCTGCCACTCCGACGGGGTGACCATCTCCGCCAAGCAGGCCGACTTCGCCAACGAGATGGCCCGCAAGCGGGAGGTCGGCGACAAGGTCCGCTACCACCACCGGAACATGCTGGACACCGGCTTCGAGACGGGCGCGTACGCGGCCTCGTGGAACAACGAGTCCACGATGTACGTCGAGCTGGAGCTGCTGTTCGCCGAGCACGCCCGGCTGCTGCGCCGCGGCGGCCGTTACGTGACGATCACCGGCTGCTACAACAACGCCTACGGGCAGGCGTCCCGCGAGGTGTCCCTGATCAACGCGCACTACATCTGCGACATCCACCCGAGGTCGGAGTACTTCCGGGCGATGGCCGCCAACCGCCTGGTGCCGGTCCACGTGGAGGACCTCACCGCGGCGACGATCCCGTACTGGGAACTGCGCAAGCAGGCCGACCACCTGGTGACGGGGATCGAGGACGCGTTCCTCACCGCGTACAAGAACGGCAGCTTCCAGTACCTGCTGATCGTGGCCGACCGGGTCTGACCCGGCGGCGTGTGCCCGAGGGGGCGGTGTCCGCGGACACCGCCCCCGTCCCCGTACGGCTCACTCCCCCGCGTAGGCCTTCTTCAGCGCGGCGATGTCGAGCTTGCCCATCGCGTACATGGCCCGCGTGGTACGCGCGGCCTTCTCCGGGTCGGCGTCGCCGATCATCTCGATCAGGCCCTCCGGGATCACCTGCCAGGACACGCCGTACCTGTCCTTGAGCCAGCCGCAGGGCCCGGGCTCGCCGCCGTTCTCGGTGAGCTTGGCCCAGTAGTGGTCGACCTCCTCCTGGCCGTCGCAGTAGACCTGGAAGGAGATCGCCTCGGTGAACCTGAACTGCGGGCCGCCGTTGATGGCGACGAACTTCTGCCCGTTGGCCGTGAAGTCGACGGCCAGCACGGACCCCGCCTCCCCCGGCCCGGCCTCGTTGTACCGGCCGACCTTCCCGATGCTGGAGTTCTTGAAGATCGCCACGTAGTAGTGGGCGGCCTCCTCGGCCTGCCCGTCGAACCAGAGACACGTGGTGAATCCGTCGGCGGTCATGAACACCTCCTGGAGCGTGGAACGGGTCATCTGTACCGACCCTCGCTCATCGAGAAACTCATCGCTCAGCGCCCCTTTTAGGGGCGCGGGGAACTGCGCGATCAGCCCCCACTGCGCCGCAGACAACCGACGACCGACCGCACCTAGCATCACCGACATGAACTCTTCGTCGCCGGACATCCGTCCCTTCCGCATCGCGATCCCCCAGACCGACCTCGAAGATCTCCATGCCCGCCTCGACCGCACCCGCTGGCCGGCCGAGCTTCCCGGTGCGGGCTGGGCGTACGGCGTCCCGACCCCGTATCTCAAGGAGCTGACGCACTACTGGCGACACGAGTACGACTGGCGGGCCGCCGAGGCGGAGCTCAACGCGTGGCCCCAGTTCACCACCACGATCGACGGCACGAACGTGCACTTCGCCCACGTCCGCTCCCCCGAGCCGAACGCCACCCCGCTGATCGTCACCCACGGCTGGCCGGGCTCCGTCGTGGAGTTCCTGGACGTGGTCGGACCGCTCACGGATCCCGCGGCGCACGGCGGGGACCCGGCCGACGCCTTCCACGTGGTGCTGCCGAGCATCCCGGGGTTCGGGTTCTCCGGGCCCACCACGGAGTCCGGCTGGGAGGCGGGCCGGGTCGCGGACGCCTGGGCCGAGCTGATGCACCGGCTGGGCTACGCGCGGTTCGGGGCGCAGGGCGGCGACTGGGGCGCGGCGATCTCCCGGGAGCTGGGCCGCGCCCATCCCGGCCGGGTGATCGGCGTCCACCTCAATCTGCTGCCGGGCGCCCAGCAGGCCACCGAGCCCACGGCCGAGGAGCTCGCGGCGCTGGATGCCGAGGAACGGGCCAACACCCTCGACTCCTGGGACCGATGGGCCGCCTGGTCCAAGGAGAGCACCGGGTACGCGATCCTGCAGTGCACCCGCCCGCACACGCCCGGCTACGCGCTGACGGACTCGCCGGTGGGTCAGCTCGCCTGGATTGTCGAGAAGTTCCGGGAGTGGACGGACTCCGCGGAGCTGCCCGAGGAGGCGGTGGACCGGGACCGGCTGCTCACCAACGTGATGCTGTACTGGCTCACCGGTACGGCCGCCTCCTCCGCCCGCATCTACTACGAGCGGGCTCACGCCACCGGCGCCCGGGCCGCCGCCCCGACCGAACCGTCCACGGCACCGACCGCCCTCGCCCTGTTCCCGGCCGAACCCCAGCGTCCGCTGCGGCACAAGGCGGACCGCACGGAGAACATCGTCCGGTGGACGGAGTTCGACCGGGGCGGGCACTTCGCGGCGATGGAGGAGCCGGATCTGCTGGTGGGGGACGTCCGGGCGTTCTTCCGGCAGCTGCGGGAGCCGGGCCGGGGCTGAGGCGCCGCCGAAAAGCGCTGGCCCCGCGGCCGGGGGCGCCTGCATCCTGCCCTGCGTGGACGCACTGGAATTCAGGGTGAAGGACCCGGGCCTGCGGGACATCTTCGACCAGGACGCCGAGCTGTACGAACGGGCCCGGCCCCGCTACCCCGCCGCGCTGACCGAGCAGCTGGTCCGGGTCACGGGGGCCGGGCCGGGCGTCCGGGTGCTGGAGATCGCCCCGGGCACCGGCAAGCTCACCGTGGACCTGGCCGCGTCCGGCTGCTCGGTCACCGGTGTGGAGATCGGCCCGGGCATGGCCGCCGTGGCCCGCCGGCGCCTGGCGGCGTTTCCCGAGGCGGACGTGGTGGTCGCGGCCTTCGAGGAGTGGGAGCTGCCGCCGGAGCCGTTCGACGCGGTGGTCTGCGCGACCGCCTTCCACTGGATCGACCCTGCGGTCCGGGTGCCGAAGGCGGCCCGGGCGCTGCGGCCCGGCGGGCTGCTCGGTGTCGTCTCCACCCACCACGTGGCGGGCGGCACCGAGGACTTCTTCGCCGAGGTCCAGGAGTGCTACGAGCGCTGGGATCCGGCCACCCCGCCGGGGCTGCGCCAGACCCGCGAGGCCGACCTCGCGACCGACACGGGCGAGTTCACCGGCTCCCCGTACCTCACCGACGTCGCCGTGCAGGGGCACGCCCAGGAGATCACGTACACCACCGGCGAGTACCTGGACCTGCTGCTCACCTACTCGAACCACCGGGCACTCCCGGAGCCCGCCCGGAACGGGCTGCTCGCGGGCGTCCGGGAACTGATCGACTCCCGGTACGGCGGTGTCGTCGCCAAACGGTACTGGCACGAGCTGATCACCGCCGTACGCGTCGGGCCGTAGCCACCTCGTCCGCCGACCGCCACCGGTGGTTTTCCGCCAGGGCGGGAAACAGGACGCATGCGTCGCGTCACCCCGGGTACCCGAGGATCGAGGCACGCATGAGACGTTCGGATCCGGGTACCCGGTCCGGGCGACACCTGGACAGGGCCGGGACGACACCGGCCGAAGAGGCAGCCGCCGCAACGTGAGTGACCTGGGAGAGGACATGAACACCGCCGGGATCCGGTCGGAAGCAGTGAACACCGCCCACCCTGCCGAGGTACGGACCCCGCAGGGGGCACTGCCGGGAATCGAGGACCCGAGGACCGTCGCCCCGCGCGACGCACGTGAGCTGTCCCGTCAGTTCTTCCAGCGGATCGCGGAGCTGGAGGAGGGCACGCCGGAGTACCAGTACGCCCGCAACACGCTCATCGAGATGAACATGTCGCTGGTGCGGTTCGCGGCCGGACGGTTCCGCAACCGCGGCGACGACATGGAGGACATCGTCCAGACCGGGATGATCGGCCTGATCAAGGCCATCGACCGGTTCGAGCTGTCGCGCGAGGTCGAGTTCACCTCCTTCGCGCTGCCGTACATCGTGGGCGAGATCAAGCGGTTCTTCCGTGACACCACCTGGGCGGTGCACGTGCCGCGCCGGCTCCAGGAGCTGCGCGTGGAGCTGGCCAAGGCGCGCGAGGAACTCTCCAGCCGCCTGGACCGGGAACCGACCGTCGCCGAGCTCGCCACGCTCATGAACCTGTCCGAGAACGAGGTGGTCGAGGGCCAGCTGGCCGCCAACGGCTACAACTCCTCCTCCCTGGACGCCGCGCTGACCGGGGACGGCCCGGAGGACGGCGAGGCGGTCCTGGCCGACTTCATCGGCGTCGAGGAGGACGGGCTGCGGCTCGTGGAGGACTTCCAGTCGCTGGCCCCGCTCATGGCCGAGCTGAGCGAACGCGACCGGGAGATCATCCATCTGCGGTTCGTGGAGGAGGCCACCCAGGCGGAGATCGGCGAGCGGCTCGGCTGCTCCCAGATGCACGTCTCCCGCCTGATCAAGCGGATCATCATGCGGCTGCGTCAGGGAATGCTGGGCGAGCTCGGCTGCGCCTGACGGTGAAGTAGTCACGGGCGCTGCCCCGCACCGGCGCGTGGGGCAGCGCCCGTGGCGACTCGCCGACCGACGAATCGCCGACTCACGGCTCACCGACTCACCGACTCACTCCGGGAAGCGCACCAGCGCGCGTACCCGTTTGCCGACCGGCACCCGTTCGGCCATCACCTCCGCGGCCACGGCGTGGACGATCTCCAGGCCGTGCCGGCCGACCCGCTCGGGGTCCCGGGGGAAGCGCCGGGGCAGGGTGGCGCTGCTGTCGTACACGGAGACCAGGACCGCACTGTCCGTGCCCTCCAGTTCGAGGATGTACGGGCCGTTGCTGTGCCGGTCCGCGTTGGTGACCAGCTCGCTCACCACGAGGAGCAGTTCACCGTCGGCCCGGGGATCGATCTCGGCGCACCATTCGGTCCTGAGCTGCTCCAGGAAGCCGGCCGCGAAGTCCCGCGCCTCGGCGATGCAGCCGGGCTCGCCGGTGTAGTGCGCCGCGCGCCGCAGCGGCTCCACGGGTACGTCGAAGCCAGTCGGTATCACTGCCCCGCCCAGGTTTTCGATCATGCGTGTCTCTCCAGGAGGCCGGCTCGGCCCGTCGCTGTTGCATCCATGCTCGTACCCCGAGCGGGCTCCGGCAGTCCCCAGAGGCGTTCGCCGACCGCGCACACCGCACGTCGCGCTGGTCACAGCCCCGGCGCGGCGGGGGACAGCGCGGACTCCGGGCCGGGCGACCCCGGGGACGGCGGGCCCGGCTGCTGCGCCGACGAAGGCGGCCCCGGGGAGACGGGCCCCTGCGACGCGGGCGGCTGCGACGCGGGCGACTCGTTCTTCGGGGGTTCGTTCTTCGGGGACTCGGTGCGCGGGGACTCGTTGCCGTGCTTCGGGGGCTCGGACTTCGGCGGCTCGCTCTTCGGAGGTCGGCTCTTCGGGGGCTCACTCTTCGGCGGCTCCGACGAGGCCGCCTCGGAGGACGGAGGCTTCGAGCCCGGTGATTGCGCGGACGGGGGCCCGGAGGGCGCCGACGGCGACTCGGAGGAGGGCGGCTTCGAGGACGGCTTCCCGGACGGCGACTGCGACGGCGTGTTCGAGGACGGCGGGCTCGACGGCGAGTTCGACGACGGGGGCCTGGAGCCGTTCCCCGGCGTCGACGGGCCGGACGAGGCCGGCGGGCACGGGGTGGTGCCGGGTTTCCCGGACCCGGGCGGGCAGCCTTGGTGGCCCGGCGGGTTGACGGGGTCCGGATTGGCCGGGGGCCTGGCCGGGCGGTCCTGGTGCCCGGTGTGGTCACCCCGGTGGCGGCCGAACCAGTCGTCGTGCTCGTGGTCGAAGACGACGAACACCTTGATGATCTGTGCGGCCGGCGCGACGACGACCACGTTCGCGGGCCGGTACGCGGCCCAGGCGGCACCGGTGGTCTTCGGGGTGGTGCGCTGCGCGACCGGCGGGGCCAGCGGGTTGCCGCAGGCGCACCGGAGCCGGGGCACGCCGTGCCCGTCGACGAGGACGGCGGTACCCGACTGGAGGACGGACTGGTAGGTGGTCGCCTTGCCGTCGCGGTAGCCGTGGGCGGTGACCCGGGTGTCCGCGCGCAGCTGTACGGGGGTGAGCGAGCGCAGGTAGGCGGGAACCCCGGACGGCTGGACGCCGACCTGGGAGGCGAACGCCCTGTTCCGGGACGGCGAGGACTGGAAGTACCTGACCTGCTGTTCGACGTCGCAGCTGGCGCTGTTCTTCGTGCCGCTGTAGAGGCCGGGTGCCCCGCCGTCCACCCCGCGCACCTCGTTCGCCGGCGCCGCCGACCCGGCCGGGGCCGCGGACAGCGGCGCCGCGGAGCTCTTCCTGGCGGTGGACTCGGTGAACGGGTCCTGGCCAGAGCTGTTGGCGGCCTGCAGGAAGACCTCGCCGCGTTTGCCGGAGCTGTCGCCCGAACGGGTGAGGACCACGACCAGGGCGGCGGCGACCACCACGGCCGTGGTGAGCGTCGCGACCCGGGGCACCGACCTCCACCACGGCCGGTGCGGCTCCCCGCCCTGCCCCTCGCCGCCGGGCGGCTGCGAGGGGGGTCCTGGGGGTGGTCCGGAGGCCCCGGACAGGGGTCCGGAAGGGGGTCCTGTGGGACGGCCGGACGACGGCGGTTCGACGCTCACGCGCTCATCTCCCCAGTGCGGTAAACGGCATTCATGAAAAATGCCTCAATTGGGGCATGTCGAGCCCAATGTGCGCCGGTCCGGTACCGCCCGCAAGCCGACGCGGACGGACCACCCGGCGGGCGGCGGGCGCGGGGGTTGCCTAGCGTGACAGCGTGCGTCCCCGAATCGCCTCAGAGCGGCCGGTGGCCGCGCCGGCCGGCCGGTCCGTGGCCCGGCACGGCTGGCCGCAGGCCCTGGCCGTGGTGCTGGCCGCGTCGCTCGCGATGCTCGTGGTGTCCGCCGCGGGGCTGTGGGCGGCGGGCGCGGCGGACCTGCCGAAGGGCGCGTTCCCGCCGGTGGTCCTCGCGACCGTGGTGACGGCGGTCGGCGGCAGCGTCGAGCTGTCCGGGAACGCGGGCGAACTGGCCCGCACGAACGCCGGGCTGACGGTCGTACCGCTGTCGGTGACGCTGGTCGGGGCGCTGGTCGCCGCAGGAGGCTTCCTGCGTCCGCTGCGGCACCGGGCAGTGGCCGGGGCCGGGGAGCTGGCCGGGTGGGCGGCCCGGATCGCGGTGCTCTGGCTGCTCGCGCTGGTCGGGCTCGCGTCCGGTGCCCGGCACACCTTCGCGGTGGACGTGGGCAGCGGCACCCTGGGCGATCTCACCGACGTGCTGGACGCGGCACCGCGCGCGGGCTTCACGACGGACGTGCCGCCGACGGCCGGGTTCGGACTGCTGTGGCTGGCGGGGATCCTGCTGCTGGCGCTGCTGGTGTCGCGCGGGGCGCCGCTGCCGGGGCGCCTGCTGCGCTTCCAGGCCTCGGTGCGCCCGGCGGCGCACGCCATGGTCGCGCTCGTCCTGGCGTACGTCGTCCTGGCCCTGGTGGCCGCCCTGGTCACGATGGTGACCCGCGGTCACACCCGGGAGACCCTCGCGGTGATCCTGCTCGGGCTGCCCAACCTGGCCTGGCCGGCGCTCACGATCGGGCTCGGCGCCACCTGGAAGGGCAGGGTCGACGGCCCGTTCGGGCTGCCGGTGCCGAAGGTGCTGGCCGAGGTGCTGCGCACGCCGGACGTCTCGACCCTGAACCTGCGCACCGTCACGGCCCACGACGGCCGCTGGTGGTGCCTGGCCGGGGTGGCCGCGGTACTCCTGCTGGCCGCCGCGTTCCTGATGGCGGCCCGCTCCCCGGCCCGGATCCGCGCCTGGCAGCACGCCCTGCACCTGGCGGTCGCCCTGGCACTGACGATGCTGACGCTGTGCCTGATCGGACGGATCTCCGCCCACTACGGCCTCGCCCTGCTCGGCATCGGCGACCTGGGCGGGAATCTCTCGGGCGAACTGCTGCTCCGGCCCGTGCTGTGGTCGGCGGTGGGCCTGGGATTGCTGTGGGGACTGGTCGCCGGGTTCCTGGGCGCGCTGCTGGCCCGCCCGGTGCACCGGCGGGGCGAGGTGGCCCCCTGAACGCGGGCGGCAGGGCGCCGGCGGCCGTCAGCGGTCACCGTCGAGGGTGACCACCCGGGTCGGATCGCGACCGGGTCCTTCGCCGCCCGGCCCGGCGCGGTCGGTGACGTACGTGGACAGCCGCCGCCCGTCGCCGTACAGCCAGCGTCCCTCGGCCGGGTCGTACAGCCACATCGACTCCCCGTCGACCACCACGCCGATGCGCAGCCCGTGCGTACGGCCGCGGAAGGACTCCCCGTCGAGGCCGCCGACGGCCAGCTCCTCGACGGCGGCCCGGTAGCCGCTGAGCGCCTCGGCGGCGCGGGCGAGGAGCGGGCGCGGGTCGGTGGCCTCGGTGGCCGGGCCGCCGGTGACGGGCGGGTCCTGGGGTACGGCGACGAGGTAGCGGCCGTCGACCCAGGCGGACCAGCCGTTGGCGCAGCTGATCCGCGCCCAGTCGCCGTGCCGCTCGACGAGCTGGACGGGCAGCAGCGCGTCGAGGGGCACAGTGGGCCGGCCCGGGTCGGGGGCCTCCCAGGCGGGCATGCCGTCGCCGGGGACGACATGGGTGGGCCGGAATCCCGGCGTCGTCGTCATCGGTCGCCTACTTCCGCATCACGGCGGGTTCGTGGCGGCGCAGCAGCCGGGACAGCACCCAGCCGAAGACGACCGCCAGTACCACCAGCATGGCCATGTTCCGCAGCCAGACGCCCGTCGAGTGCCGGAAGAGGGGGTCGTCGGTGAAGGAGCCGGGCACGATCCGGTGCAGTTCGACGGTGCCGGCCATGGCGCCGAGTGCCCACCGCGAGGGGACCAGCCAGGCGACCTGTTCGAGTCCGGGCACGCCGTCCAGTTTCAGCAGGGTCCCGCAGAAGACGACCTGGACGACGGTGAGCAGCACCAGCAGCGGCATCGTCACCTCCTCCTTGCGGACCAGTGCGGAGATCAGCAGGCCGAGCATCATCGCGGTGAAGGAGAGCACGGCCACGGCGACGGTGATCTCCAGCAGGGGCGGCATCAGCACCCCGTGGCCGCCGGGCGCGTTGAGGTCGACGCCGGCCAGGCCGACCTGGGTGAGCACGATCGCCTGGAGCACGGTGATGGCCCCGAGGACGACGACCTTCGACATCACGTACGCCGATCTGGGCAGGCCGACGGCTCTCTCCCGCTGGTAGATGACCCGCTCCTTCACCAGCTCGCGGACGGCGTTGGCCGCGCCGGTCAGCACGCCGCCCACGCAGAGGGTGAGCAGGGCGTTGGTCGCGGTGTCGAAGGTGAGCTTGTTCCCGGCGACGGCCCGGGCCATGGCGCCCATCACGAACGGCAGCCCGACCATGATGGCGAGGAAGGTCCGGTCGGCGAGGAGCGCGGCCGTGTAGCGCCGTACCAGGGTGGAGAACTGGGCGCTCCAGCTGCGGGGCCTGGGCGGCGGGGCGGCGGCCACCGGTCCGGAGCGCGGCATCACCGGCTGGGCACTGGAGTTCACGATGTACTTGCGGTGGTACGACGACGCGCGGTACTCCCCCGCCCAGTCCCGGCCGGTGTCCCGCTCGAACGCCTCGAAGGCCTCGGGCCACTCGTCGAACCCGAAGAAGCCGAGGGCGTCGCCGGGCGGCCCGAAGTAGGCGGTCCGGCCGCCCGGTGCGAGGACCAGGAGGCGGTCGCAGACGTCCAGGCTGAGGACGCTGTGGGTGACGACGATGACGGTGCGGCCGTCGTCGGCGAGGCCGCGCAGCATGTTCATCACCGACCGGTCCATGCCGGGGTCGAGTCCGGAGGTCGGCTCGTCGAGGAAGAGCAGGGACGGTTTGGTCAGCAGTTCCAGGGCCACGCTGACCCGTTTGCGCTGCCCGCCGGAGAGGCTGTGCACGGGTTGTTCGGCGCGCTGTTCAAGGCCCAGTTCCCGGATGACCTCGTCCACCCGCTGTCTGCGCTCGGCCTTCGCGGTGTCCTCGGGGAAGCGCAGTTCGGCGGCGTAGGTGAGGGCGCTGCGCACGGTCAGCTGGACGTGCAGGATGTCGTCCTGCGGGACCAGGCCGATGCGCTGGCGCAGTTCGGCGTAGTCGCGGTAGAGGTCGCGGCCGTCGTAGAGGACGGTGCCGTGCTCGGCGGGGCGCTGGCCGGTGAGGGCGTTGAGCAGGGTGGACTTGCCGGCGCCGCTCGGTCCGACCACCGCCAGCAGGCACTTCTCGCCGACCGGGAAGGAGACGTGGTCCAGCAGGATCCTGCGGCCGTGGTCGACGGCGACGGTCAGTCCCTGGACGTCGAGGGAGACCTCGCCGGTGTCGACGTACTCCTGCAGTTCGCCGTCGACCAGGCAGAACGCGGAGTGGCCGATGCCGACGACGTCCCGGGGGCCGAGCGGTGCACGGGTGACCGGGCGGCCGTTGAGGTAGGTGCCGTTGTGGCTGTCGAGGTCGACGATCTCGTGGCTGCCGTCGGGGTGGGTGCGCAGTTCGGCGTGGTGGCGGGAGACGATCAGGTCGTCGACGACGACGTCGTTGTCGGGGGCGCGGCCGATGCGGACGGTGCGGGCCGGGAGCCGCCGTACCGAGGAGGGCTGCCGGAAGGTGCCGGTCCGGGCGGGCAGGGAGACGGCGGAGGGACGGTCCGTGGCGGGTGCGGGGCGACCGCTCAGGACGGCGGACGGGCCGTCGGCGGGGCTGCCGAAGCGGATCACCGTGCCCGGTCCGACCTCCCACTCACGGATGCGGCGCCCGTCGGCGTAGGTGCCGTTGGTGCTCTGCTCGTCCTCCAGGGTCCAGTGGCCCTCGTCGGGCCGCAGCACCGCGTGGTGCCACGAGACCCGGGCATCGTCGATGACGATGTCGCTCAACGGGTCCCGTCCGACGTGGTAGTCACGGCCCGGGCTCATCACCGTGGATCCCGTGTCGGTCTCCAGGACGAGTTCGGGCGCCGTCGAGGCGACCGGCCGCTCCGCCATGGGCAGAATTCTACCGATCCGCACCCTTCTGTGCCTGGTCAGGGCCGCCCGGGTGGCGGCTGTCGCATGTCAGGCGACGGGGACGACGAGAGCGGGGATGGTGCGCTGCATCCGCAGGGCGTCGATGGACTCGGCGAGCAGTTCGTACTCCGTGGTGTCGTCCTGGAGCGCGATCCGCACCAGCCGCCCGTCGGCCAACTCGTCGGCGACCAGCTCCTGCCGGGCCGTGTCGGCGCACCAGGCGCGCAGCACGCCGGGTATGTCGGAGACGGTCTCCGCGACCGGGACCAGCGCCCCCTGCGGGAACCGGGGGTTCTCGGGTAAGGGGTCGAGGCGTTCCGCGATCCAGGAGGCCCGGTCCCGTAACCACCACAGCGCCAGTGCCAGGGTCGGCGCACGGTAGGTGCCGAGCGGAACGCCGATGCGTTGCCCGCCGCACATGCCGTATGCCGTGACGTGGCACAGGAATTCGTCGTGCACGATCACTCCCCCGTAGCTCGCCGGTGTGCCGTCGCGGCCGGGTTTCCGTGCGGCTCCTGTGCGGTGAAGTGCTCCTGACATTCGAGTATGTTCACTTTCGAAACACTGTCACCACACCTTTCCGGCCAGTCTCTTGGCATATTCCCCCTGCGAATTGGCCGAAATGGGCGAGCTGCACCGCCCGGCCTTCACTTCCCGAGGTCCGGGCGGCCCGTCGCGCGGACCGGGGCACGGTGGCGCCGACGACTCACCGCAGGCTGCGCCCCCTCCTCTGACCAGCGATGACGACCTCGGCGAGGACTGATCCGCCGGGCCCGTGAACACCGACCGTCACCGGGCTGCCGCCCGGCGGCCGTTTCGAGTCCTGGAACGCCACCGGGCCTGAGGCGTCGGCGGACCCGACCGCCGCGACCCGGCCCCGGAGGACAGCGGCACCGGCCCTCGCGCGGCGGATGCCGCCCTACCTCGCCAGGTCACGGCCGTGATCGCAGCTGTGCACGGACGGTCCCCCGACCCCGCGGTCCGCCCGGTCGGGGACGCCGACGACCGCCATGAATCGGGCCGCCCAGGCCGGGAACCGGTGCATCAGGCGGAAGGTCCGGCTCCGGTGGCCGGTTTTGGCGCGGTCACGCTGAGTGACGGCGGACGGATCCTCCGGGAAAGGGCTTCCTGGACCGATTTCCGGCCGGACCGCGAGCCGGCGCCCGCGATGAGTTCCCGCGCTCGCGACGGTCTCCTGATGAAAGAGAGACCGTCGCGACCGGAGGACCGCCATGAGTACGACCGCACTGCTGGACGTGGAATTCACCGCCGTACTGCGCCGCAGCCCGGCCAGGGGCGGCTGGACCTACGTGGTCTGGCCCGAGTCCGCCGTGTTCTTCGGCACCCGGGGGCTGGTGAAGGTCCGGGGCACGGTCGACGGACGGCCTTTCCTGAGTTCCTTCATGGCCCTGGGCGACGGCACGCACAAGCTCCCGGTGCGGGCCGACGTCCGCAGGGCGATCGGGAAGGGCGAGGGGGACGCGGTGTGCGTCCGCCTCACCGAACGGATCACCGGTTGATCAGCGGATGATCACCGGTCGGTCAGCGGTTGATCAACGGTTGACGATCGCGTCGATCCGCGCCAGTTCCTCCGCGTCGAAGTCGAGGTTCCCGATGGCGCCGACGCAGTCCTCGACCTGCTGCGGGCTGCTCGCGCCGATCAGCGCGGAGGTCACCCGGCCGCCCCGCAGCACCCAGGACAGGGCGAGCTGGGCCAGCGTCTGGCCACGGCCCTTGGCGACCTCGTCGAGGTCGCGCAGCTGGGCGACCAGGTCCGCGGTGACCGCGTCCGAGTTCAGGAACGGGCTGTCGCTCGCGGCCCGCGACCCCTCGGGGATGCCGTCGAGGTAGCGGCCGGTGAGCAGGCCCTGCTCCAGCGGGGAGAAGACGATGGAGCCGACCTGGAGCTCGTCGAGGGCGTCCAGCAGGCCCTCGGTCTCCGGGCGGCGGTCGAGCATCGAGTAGCGCGGCTGGTGGATGAGGAGCGGGGTGCCGAGCTCGCCGAGGATCCGGGCCGCCTCGCGGGTCTGCTCCGCCGAGTAGTTGGAGACGCCGACGTAGAGCGCCTTGCCCTGCTGGACCGCCGAGTGCAGGGCACCCATCGTCTCCTCCAGCGGAGTCTCCGGGTCCGGGCGGTGCGAGTAGAAGATGTCGACGTAGTCCAGGCCCATCCGGGTCAGGGACTGGTCCAGCGAGGAGAGCAGGTACTTGCGCGAACCCCACTCGCCGTACGGGCCGGGCCACATCAGGTAGCCGGCCTTGGTGGAGATGACCAGCTCGTCGCGGTCGGCCGCGAAGTCCGCCTTCAGGGCCTCGCCGAACGCGGACTCGGCGGCGCCGGGCGGCGGGCCGTAGTTGTTGGCGAGGTCGAAGTGGGTGACGCCGAGGTCGAAGGCGCGGCGCAGGATGGCGCGCTGGGTCGTCACGGGCCGGTCGGGGCCGAAGTTGTGCCACAGGCCGAGCGACAGCGCGGGGAGCTTCAGGCCGCTACGACCGCTGCGGCGGTACGGCATGTCGGCGTAGCGGTCGGGGTGTGCGGTGTACAACGCGACTCCAGAGGGGTTGCCACAGGATCTACCGATGCCACTCTTTCCCGAGCCCCGTGCAGTGGTCCAACAGGAGAATCCGATGGAATTGTGCGGCTAGTCTTCTCAATCATGGAACTGCGCCACCTCCAGCACTTCGTCGCCGTCGCCGAGGACCAGCACTTCACCCGGGCGGCCGAGCGGCTCATGGTGTCCCAGTCGGGTCTGTCGGCGTCGATCCGGGCCCTGGAGCGGGAGCTGCGGGCGCCGCTGTTCGTGCGGACCACCCGCCGGGTGACGCTGACCGAGGCGGGCCGGGCGCTGCTCGGCGAGGCGGAACGGATCCTCGCCCAGGTGCGCTCCGCACACGAGGCGGTGGCCGCCGTGCAGGGCGTGCTGCGCGGGACGCTGGCGCTGGGCACCGAGCAGTGCATCGCCGGGGTGCACGTGGCGGGGCTGCTCGCCGCGTTCCGGCGCCGCCACCCGGACGTGGAGATCCGGCTGCGGCAGGCCGGCTCGGGCGCGCTCGCCGAGGAGGTGGCGGCGGGCCGGCTCGACCTGGCCTTCGCCTACCGCACCCAGGACGACACCGACCAGCTGCGCTCGGTGTCGCTGACCGGGGAGCCGATGACCGTGCTGTGCCATCCCAGCCACCGGCTGGCGACGGCCGGCGCGGCGGTGACCCCGGAGGATCTCGGCGGCGAGGTGTTCGTCGACTTCCACCCGGACTGGGGCCCGCGCCGCACCACCGACGCGGCCTTCGCCTCGGCGGGCGTGCGGCGGACGGTCGCCCTTGAGGTCAACGACGTGCACAGCCTCCTCGACCTGGTCGACGAGAACCTCGGCGTGGCCGTCGTACCGCGCCACTTCCGGCACAAGTGCCCCGCGCTGACCGCGCTCGCGCTCAAGGACACGGACGAGACCGCGTACGAGACGGTCGCCCTGCTGCCGCCCGAGACGGCCACCAGCCCGGCGGCCCGGGCGCTGATCACCCTCCTCGAAACAGGGGGTCTGGCAACACCCCCGGACGGGGCCTGCCCCTCCTGACCCGGGCCGCCCGTCGCCGCAGACTCGTGGAAGTCCACGACGACGACGGGGAGTTCGGAGATGGCGGAACACACACGGCGTACGGTGCTGCGCGGGGCTGCGGGCATCGCGGCGGCGGGCGCGCTGACGGGAGCGGCGATCCGGCCGGCCACGGCGGCAACGGCGACAACTGAACCGACGGATCATCACTATCCCTTCCTGGAGGGCGCGTTCGCCCCGGTCACCGAGGAACTCACGGCCTTCGACCTGCCGGTCACCGGCCGTATCCCCGGTGACCTGAACGGCCGTTACCTGCGCAACGGCCCGAACGTGCTCGGTCTCGAGGATCCGCGCGCCCACCACTGGATGCTGGGCGCGGGCATGGTGCACGGGGTGCGGCTGCGGGGCGGGCGCGCCGAGTGGTACCGCAACCGCTGGGTGCGGTCCGCGCAGGTGACGGCGGAGCTCGGGGAGACCTACCCCGGTCCGGTCCCGCCGGACGACTTCGCCTGCAACACCCATGTCGTCCCCTACCGGGGGCGGATCCTCGCGCTCCAGGAGAGCGGCCCGCTGCCGTACGAACTCGACGGCGAGCTCAACACCGTGGGCAGCTACGACTTCCGGGGCACCCTGGAGGGCGCGTTCACCGCGCACACCAAGTACGACGCGCACGCGGACGAGTTGCACGCGATCGCCTACTACCCGACCTGGGACCACGTCCGGCACCTGGTCGTGGGCCCGACCGGCCGGGTCGCCCGCACCACCCGGATCCCGGTCCGGGACGCGCCGATGATGCACGACTTCGCGCTCACCGAGAAACACGTGGTCGTCTTCGACGTCCCGGTCACCTTCGACGCCGAGGCCGCCGGGGCGGGCGCGCCGGTGCCGTACGTGTGGAACCGTGAACACCCGGCCCGGGTGGGCGTGATGCCCCGGTCCGGGGGCGCCGTCCGGTGGTTCGGCGTCGACCCGGTCTTCTACTCGCACACCCTGAACGCGTACGACGAGGGCGGGTCCGTGGTGATCGACCTGACGACCTATCCGGCGCCGTTCGACGTCGCGGGCGCCACCACCGACGGACCGCACGCGGTGGGCACCGCGAGGCTGGAGCGCTGGACCGTCGACCTGCACCGCGGGCGGGTCCGCAGGCGCACCCTCGACGACCGGCCGCAGGAATTCCCGCGCGTCAACGAGGAGTTGGTGTCCCGCCGGCACCGCTACGGCTACTCGGCGGCAGCCGCCGAGATGTCCGTCGCCTATCTGGCCGGCGACGGCAACCCACCGGACCGCGCCTTCTCCAACGCCCTCTTCAAGCACGACCTCGCGCGCGGCACGGCCGAGGTGCACCGGCTGCCGCGGGGCGCGGCGGCGGGTGAGGCGGTGTTCGTGCCGGGCGGACACGGGCGGCGGGAGGACGACGGCTACGCGATCGCCTACGTCCACAACCCGGACCGGGGCGCCGCCGACCTGCTGATCCTCGCCGCGCAGGACTTCACCGGCGAGCCGCTGGCCCGGGTGCACCTGCCGGGCCGGGTGCCGCTGGGGTTCCACGGAAGCTGGATTCCGGACGCATGACGACCGGCGATGCGCGATCGTGGTCGTATGCATGCAAGGGACATCCTCATCGACGGCTTCGGCCGCATCCAGGAAGAAGTCCATGCCGCCCTCGACGGCGCCGACCCCGACCTGCTCAACAAGCTCCCGGCCCCCGACGCCAACTCCATCACCTGGCTGGTCTGGCACCTCACCCGGATCCAGGACGACCATGTCGCCGACGCCTTCGACCTCGACCAGGTGTGGCTGGCCCAGGGCTGGGAGAAGCGTTTCGGCCTCGGCCTGCCGCCCCGTGACCACGGGTACGGCCATACGCCGGCCGACGTCGCGAAGGTCACGGTGGACTCCGGCGACCTGCTGACCGGCTACTACGACGCGGTGCACGAGCAGACCCTGGGTGTGCTGCGCGAGCTCCCGGCCAAGGACCTGGAGCGGGTCGTGGACACCCGGTTCGACCCGCCGGTCACGCTGGGCGTACGGCTGGTGAGCGTCCTGTCCGACGATCTCCAGCACGTCGGACAGGCCGCCTACATACGGGGACTGCTTCAGAGCGCGGCGGCGTAACCCGGCAGGACGACGTCCTCGACGAGGGCCCTGCGCTCGTCGAACGGGATGAACGCGCTCTTCAGGGCGTTCACCGTGACCGTGCGCAGGTCCTCGACGGTCCAGCCGGCCTCCGCCACCAGCAGGGACATCTCCCGGGTCATCGTCGTCCCCGACACCAGCCGGTTGTCCGTGTTGAGGGTGACCCGGAAGCCCAGCTCCTTCAGCGCGGTGATCGGGTGCTCGGCGATCGAGGTGGCGCAGCCGGTCTGGAGGTTGGAGGTGGGGCACATCTCCAGGGCGATCCGGCGGTCGCGCACCCAGCTCGCGAGGCGGCCGAGCTTGCCGTCGACGATGTCCTCGGTGATCCGGACCCCGTGCCCGATGCGCTGGGCGCCGCACGCCTGGATCGCCTGGTGGATGCTGGGCAGGCCGAACGCCTCACCGGCGTGGATGGTGAAGGGCACGTTCTCGCCGCGCAGGAGCTCGAAGGCGTCCAGGTGGTCGGCGGCCGGGAAGCCGTCCTCGGCGCCGGCGATGTCGAAGCCGACGACACCGGCGTCCCGGTAGGCGACGGCCAGTTCCGCGGCCTCGCGGACCCGGTCGAACATGCGCATCCCGCACAGCAGGGTGCCGACGCGGACGGGCGTGCCCGCGGCGGCGGCCTTCGCCATACCGGCGGCGAGCCCCTCCTGCACGCTCTCCACGACCTCGTTCAGCGTGAGCCCGCCCCTGACGTTCAGCTCCGGGGCGTAGCGCACCTCGCCGTAGACGACACCGTCGGCGGCCAGGTCGAGGACGTACTCCTCGGCGACCCGGCGCAGCCCCTCCTTGGTCTGCATGACGGCGAGGGTGTGCTCGAAGGTGGCTATGTAGCGGACCAGGTCGCCGGAGTTGGCGGCCTCGAAGTACCAGGCGGCCAGCTCGTCGGGGTCGGTGGCGGGCAGGGTGTGACCGACCTCGGCCGCGAGCTCGACGAGGGTGGCGGGGCGCAGGCCGCCGTCGAGGTGGTCGTGCAGGACGGCCTTGGGAAGGCGACGTATCACGTCTGCGTCTACGCGCGTAGCGGTCATGGTGGGGCTTTCCTCGGCAGGTGGTTCGGAGTGGTCGGTCAGGCGGCGGGCTGGAGCAGGTCCCAGCGGTTTCCGTAGAGGTCCTGGAAGACGGCGACACTGCCGTACGGCTCGTGCCGCGGCTCTTCGAGGAACGTCACGCCGGCCGCGGTCATCCGGGCGTGGTCGCGGGCGAAGTCGTCGGTGTGCAGGAAGAAGCCGACCCGGCCACCGGTCTGGTCGCCGACGCGGGCACGCTGGCCCTCGTCCTTGGCGCGGGCGAGCAGCAGTCCGGTGCCGTGCCCCTGCCCGCCGGGCTCCACGACGACCCAGCGGGACCCGTCGGGGCGCGGCGCGTCCTCGGCCAGCCGGAACCCGAGGGCCTCGGTGTAGAAGCGGATCGCGTCGTCGTAGTCGCCGACGACGAGGGTGACCAGGGCGACGCGTCGCATGGGGGCCTTTCGGTGGAGCGGTTAGCGGGAGAGGTTATACGTAAAACTCGGGGGATGCCAGTCTGCTCTTTCCGAGGGCGAGTTCTTGGCGACGGCCCCTGAAGGTGCCCCGTCAGGGGCGCGGGGAACTGCGCGACCAGCCACCACGGACCCGCACCCGACTACCGGGCCGCCGCCCCCTACCGCTCCGCTTCCCCCTGAGCGACCTCCACCCGATGATGAAAGTCGGCCATCCCGGTCGCGGACGCGACACACGACACCCCGGCGCACGCCACGAGCAGCACCGCGACCCACCCCCCGGCCCGCCGTCGCGCCCGCGGCGCCAGCAGCGCCTCGACCCGCCGCGGCACCGGCCCGGACGCGGCACCCGGCACGAACGCCGGCCGCTCCGCACCCCCGCCCTGCCTCGCCAGCGCGGCCCGGGCGATCGCGCGGGCCGTCAGCCGCCGGTCGCCCACCGCGCTCGCCGCGGCCTCGTCCGCGGCGCGCTCCGCGGCCAGCCGGATGACGTCCCGGACCCCGCGCAGCGCCGGATGGCAGTGCGCCGCGAGCTCGGCCGCGGCGAGGAAGTAGTGGTGGCCGCCCGCGTTGTGTGCGCGTTCGTGCGCGAACAGCGCCTCCCGCTCGCTTCCGTCGAGGCTGCGCAGCATCCCGGTGGTGACCACGATCCGGTGCGGCCTGCCGGGCAGCGCGTACGCGTCCGCGCACGGCGAGTCGACCACGCACAGGTCACCGGCGGCAGGCCCGTGCCCGGCCTCCGTGCGGGCCGCGCGGAAGGCACGGACCTGCCGGAGTACCGACCGCGCGAGCGTCCAGGCAAACACGGCGAGGCCGCCCACCGACACGGCGGCCAGCGGCAGCACGTAGCGGTCGGAGGCGGTGTGCAGCGGCTGGATCAGGTCGCCGAGCGCGGCGAAGAACGGCAGCCTGAGCAGCCCGGTGAGGACAAACGCGCCGAGCGCGGCGAGCGAGCACCCCGCGAGGGCGACGGCCGAACCCGTGACCGCCCGGAGCGCGACGGCCGGGGCCAGCCGGTCGAGGGCCCGGCGGGCCAGGGGCGGCAGGGCGAACGGCAGCAGCAGCGGCAGGATCAGGAGTGCGATCATCATCCACCGGATTGCTCGTCGGCTTCGAGCAGGCCGCGCAGCACCCGCTCGTCGTCGGGGCTGAGCTGGGCGACGAACCGGGCGAGCACGGTCTCCCGGTCGGCGTCCCGGTCGAGCTCGGTGTGCATCCGCTTCGCGGTGAGGCCCTGGGCGTCCTGGACGGGGACGTAGGCGTAGCCGCGCCCCTGCCGGTGCCGTTCGACCACGCCCTTGTCGTGCAGCCTGGTCAGGATCGTCGTCACCGTCGTACGGGCCAGGTCGGTGCCGAGGCTCCGCTGTACCTGGCCGGGCGTCTGGGGCGCGCCGGCTGCCCAGAGAGCGGCCATGACACTCGCCTCCAGTTCGCCGGCCGGCCGGCGTTCGTCCTTCGGGTCGGCCATGGAAGGTTCCTCACCCCTTCGTCGTCCTCGGTCCGCGGACCGTCTACGGCAGTGTAGTCAGCCGGGCGGCGGCCGGCGCCCGGGAATCCATTATGGGCAGCCCGTCGCGGGAAGGGGCCCGGCCGCCGGTCGGGAGCTTCGCGGCCGTGGAGATCACGAACCCGGCCCGCTCCCCCGGGCGGGGACGGCCCGTCGTGCGCGTTCTTCCGGATCCGGCCGTACGCCGCGCCGGCCTGGCACGGCGTACGGGCTGCGTGGCCGACGGCTGATGCGGGACAGGGTGTGGGCGGTCCGAGCCGGACCGTCAACCGGCCTTGCCGTGGAGGGCGTTCAGCCGGGTCAGCTCGTCCTCGGTGAGCCGGACGGCACCGGCCGCCACGTTCTCGGCCAGGTGGTCCGGGTTGCCGGTGCCGGGGATGGCGAGGACGTGCGGGCCCTGGTGCAGGGTCCAGGCGAGGCGGATCTGGGCGGGGGTGGCGTCGTGGGCGCGGGCGACGGCGAGGACCTCGTCGTCGTGGTTCTCCGTGGCGCCGTGCGCCCCGGCGTCACCCGCGACGGCGAAGAACGGCACGAAGGCGATGCCCCGTTCGCCGCAGACGCGCACGACCTCGTCGGTGGCCGGGTCCGCCGCGTCGAGTCCCCAGCGGTTCTGCACGCACACCACGGGGGCGATGGCCAGCGCCTCGTCGAGGTGGCGCGGTTCGACGTCGGAGACGCCGAGGTGCCGGATCAGCCCGGCCTCGCGCAGTTCGGCGAGGGCGCCGAAGTGCTCGGCGATCGAGTCCTGGCGCATCCGGCGGAGGTTGACCACGTCGAGGTGGTCGCGGCCGAGCTGGCGCAGGTTCTCCTCGACGTGCCCGCGCAGCTGGTCGGGGCGGGCGGAGGTGCCCCACTCCCCGTGGTAGTCGCGGTAGGGGCCGACCTTGGTGACGACGACCAGGTCGTCCGGGTAGGGGGACAGGGCGGTGTTGATGAGTTCGTTGGCGGAGCGCAGCGCGGAGAAGTAGAAGGCCGCCGTGTCGATGTGGTTCACGCCGAGCTCGACGGCCCTGCGCAGGACGGCGATCGAACGGTCGCGGTCGCTCGGGGTGCCGTGGTGGAAGGCGGCACTGCCCGTCAGCCGCATCGCGCCGAAGCCGAGGCGGTGGACGGGCAGGTCGCCGAGTCTCCAGGTGCCGGAGGCGTCCGCGGTGATCGTTTCGGAGGTCATCGACGGAGTCTGGCACACGATCCCGACGAGGGTCCCGGCGATCCCGGCGATCCCGGCGCTCCCGGCCACGGGTTCAGCAGTAGAGGTTGCCGCCGGTCGCGACGCCGAGGATCTGGGTGAACCTCTGGTAGGCGCTGACCCGGCTCTGCACCTGCGCCGGGTTCTTGCCGTCGCACTCCAGGGACCCGTTGATGGAGCGGATGGTCTGGCCGAAGCCGGCCTGGTTGACCATGGCGTTGTGGCCGGTCATGGTGCCGGGGCCCTTCTGGGTGTTCCAGTACCAGAGGCCGGTCTTCCAGGCGACGGCGGAGTTGTTCTGGACCTGCCACGGATTGTTGAGCAGGTCGATGCCGAGCGCGTCGCCCGCGGCCTTGTAGTTGAAGTTCCAGCTGAGCTGGATGGGCCCTCGCCCGTAGTAGGCGGACTGGCCCGCGGGACAGCCGTAGGACTGGCTCCGGTCGCAGTAGTGCGAGTAGTTGGCGGTGTTCTGCTCGACGATGTAGACCAGGCCGCCGGTCTCGTGGCTGACGTTGGCGAGGAAGGCGGCGGCCTCCTGCTTCTTGACGGTGTCGCTGCCGGTGTTGGCGAAGGCCGGGTAGGCGCTGAGGGCGGCGGTGAGGCCGCTGTAGCTGTAGAACGAGTTCCGGCTCGGGAACATCTGGTTGAACTGCGCCTCGCTGACGACGAAGCCGGCGGCGGAGGCCGAGGGGGCCGCCTGGAACACCAGGACGGAGCCGCCTATGGCCAGCGAGGTCAGGAGGGCGGCGATACGGCGCCTCAACACGGATCAACTCCTTTGCGGAGCACGGCCGCGCCCCTGGAAGGGGGTGCGGCCGCGGTGGGGGGTGTGAGGCACACTCAACTGCTTTGGTCTGTACCAGTCAAGGGTGTAGACCAGTCAACCGGTGGGGTTCAGCTCAGGGGCTTGGCGAGGACCGCCTTGCGGTGGCTGAACGTCTCGATGGAGTACCGGCCGTGGTAGCTGCCCATACCGCTCTCTCCCACCCCGCCGAACGGCAGGTCGGAGACGGTGAGATGGGCGAGCGGCAGGCCGTGGCCGAGGGCGCCGGAGGACGTCTCGGCGGCGATCCGCTCGCGGGTGGCGTCGGACTCGCTGAACACGTAGAGCGCGAGGGGTTTGTCGCGGTCGTTGATGAAGCCGATCGCGCCGTCGAGGTCCGGGACGGTCACCACGGGCAGGATCGGGCCGAAGATCTCCTCCCGCATCACCGGGGAGTCCGGGTCGACGTCGGCGAGCACGGTGGGCGCGATGTACCTGGCGGCCCGGTCGGTGTCGCCGCCGACGGCCACCCGGCCCGAGCCGAGCAGACCGCTGAGCCGGTCGAAGTGGCGCTCGTTGACGATCCGGCCGTACTCGCCGGACTCCTTGGGCTCGCTGCCGAACAGCCCCTGGACGGCCTCGGCCAGGGCGGGTTCCAGGGCCGCGGCCGTCTCCGGGTCGGTCAGGACGTAGTCGGGGGCCACGCAGGTCTGCCCGGCGTTGAGGAACTTGCCGCGCGCCAGCCGCTGCGCGACCACGGTGAGGTCGGTGCCGCGGTCCACGAACGCCGGGGACTTGCCGCCGAGTTCGAGGGCGACCGGGGTGAGGTGCTCTGCGGCGGCACGCATCACGACACGGCCCACCACGCCGTTGCCGGTGTAGAAGATGTGGTCGAAGCGCTCGGCCAGCAGGGCCGTGGTCTCGGGGATGCCGCCCTCGACGACGGCGACCGCCTCGGTGTCGAGGTAGGCCGGGAGCAGCCGGGCCAGCGCGGCCGAGGTCGCGGGGGCCAGCTCGCTGGGCTTGGCGACGACCGCGTTGCCTGCGGCGAGGGCGCCGGCAACGGGCGCGAGCAGCAGCTGGGCCGGGTAGTTCCACGGGGCGATGACGAGGACGACGCCCAGCGGGTCGTACTGCGTCCAGGCGGTCGCGTCGTCGCCCAGGTGCTTCGGGACCGGCGCGGACTCGGGGCGCAGCCACTCCGCCAGGTGGTCGAGGGTGTGGTCGATCTCCCGGACGGTGAAGTCGATCTCCGTGCCGTAGGCCTCGCGTGTGCTCTTGCCCAGGTCCGCGCGGAGAGCCGCGGCGATCTCGTCGCCACGCTCCGTGAGCATGGCGCGCAGCCGGCGCAGCTGGCCGGTGCGCCACTCGACGGGCTTGGTGCGGCCGGTGCGGAAGGTGGCGCGCAGCCGGGCAACGATGTCGGCGGGCTGCTCGGGGGTGGGCTGGTTCACGGATGCCTCGCTGGTGATGCGCTCGGGCCACAGGGCCCGACCGGGGTCTCGACGATCAGATGCATATTGCAACCTTTCATGGACCGAAGTAAATTCCGGCAGCCCGAAACTACCGGGTTTGACGAAGGTCACACCGGCTCCGCCGGGGGGTTCGCACCAGCGCCGTTCGAGGTGTACCCGTTCGGGCAGGCCCCCGGACCGGCATCCCGCACCGCGGAACCTGAAGAATCCCCTCCATGACCATCGCCGCGCATCTGCTCGTCGCCCGCGCCCGGGAACTCGCCGACGGCCTCCTCTCCCCCGCCGCCGAGCGCGTCGACCAGGAGGGCGTCCCGGCGAGCCACATCGAGGCCGTCAAACGCTCGGGCCTGCTGGGGCTGAACGCGCCGGTGGCCTACGGCGGCTCGGCGGCGCCCGCGGCCGTGGCGCGGGAGACCGCGGAGATCCTGGCCGGGGCGTGCTGCTCGACCTGGTTCGTGCAGACGCAGCACCACACGCCGGTGCTGACCCTGACCGGGTCCGTCCTGCCGGTGCGGGAGCGCCTGCTGGGTCCGCTGGCCCGCGGTGAGCTGCTGGCGGGGGTGGCGTACGCGCATCTGCGGTCCTATCCGCGGGTTCCCGTCCGGGTCCGGCGGGAGGCGGGCGTACGGGTCTTCTCCGGCACCGTGCCCTGGTTCACCGGCTGGGGCCTGAACGACGTCCTGCTGCTGGCCGGGGTGACCGAGGCGGACGAGGCCCTGTTCGCCTTCGTCGAGGCGCGCGAGCAGCCGGGCCTGCGACCGTCGGAGCCGATGCGGCTGGCCGCGCTCACCGCGTCCCGGACGGTGTCCCTGGACCTGGACGGCCTGCGGGTCCCCGAGGAGGCGGTCGCGCTCCGGATGCCGTTCGAGCAGTGGGCCGCGACGGACCGACCGAAGTCCCGCAACACGAATCCGGCGGTCTTCGGGATCGCGGAGGCGGCACTGGCGCTGGTGGCGGAGGAGTACGCGGCCGGTCTGCGGGACCGCCTGGCGGAGATCCGCGGCCGGGCCTACGCACTGGCCGACCATCCGGTGCCGTACGAGCACACGGAGGAGCGGCTGGCGCTGCGGGCGGAGGCGTTCGCGCTGATGCGTACGGCCACGACGGCGGCCGTGGTGACCGGCGGCGGCCGGGCGATGTCGCTGCACCACCGCGCCCAACGGCTGGCAAGGGAGGGTCTGTTCCTGCTGGTCCAGGGCCAGACGAGCGAGTCGCGCACGGCGCACCTGGCGGACCTCGCGCGGCGCCACCGCGCTGTTCGTTGACCCGGCCGCCGGACACATGCGTTGCGCATCGCACGACACAGTGCGTCAAGTGGAACGCGACCTCTTGACCCGTCGGCCCTCCAGGCTGGACCATGTTGCGTATCACTCATGTCGTTGCGCAATGCGCATCAGGGAGGATGTCATGTCTCCTCGACCGCAGCCCGGCCGCGAGTTCGTCCTCACCCTTTCGTGTCCCGACCGGGCCGGTCTGGTCCACGCCGTCACCGGGTTCCTGGTCGGCCACGGCGGCAACATCCTGGAGAGCCAGCAGTTCGACGACCGGGCCGAGGACCGCTTCTTCATGCGGGTGCACTTCGACGTCCCGGCCGGCGCCGGCTCGCTGGAGGAGCTGCGCGCCGGTTTCGTCCCGGTCGCCGAAGAGCACCGGATCACCTGGCGGCTGACCGACGCGTCGACCCCGACCCGCACCCTCATCATGGTGTCGAAGTTCGGCCACTGCCTGAACGACCTGCTGTTCCGCAGGTCCACGGGCGCGCTCAACATCGAGATTCCGGCGATCGTCTCCAACCACCGCGACTTCGAGCCGCTGGCCCGGACCTACGGCATCCCCTTCCACCACATCCCGGTGACGCCCGACACCAAGGCGGAGGCGGAGGCCCGGCTGCTGCGCCTGGTCGGCGAGCTGGACGTCGACCTGGTGGTGCTCGCCCGCTACATGCAGATCCTCTCCGACGACCTGTGCAAGCGGCTCGACGGCCGGGCCATCAACATCCACCACTCGTTCCTGCCGAGCTTCAAGGGGGCCCGGCCCTACGTCCAGGCGCACCGGCGCGGCGTCAAGCTGGTGGGCGCCACCGCGCACTACGTGACGCCCGATCTGGACGAGGGCCCGATCATCGAGCAGGACGTGGTCCGGGTGAGCCACTCGCACGCCCCGGACGAACTGGTCGCGCTCGGCCGTGACGTGGAGGCCCAGGTGCTCGCCCGCGCGGTGCGCTGGCACAGCGAGAGCCGGGTGCTGGTCAACGGCCGTTGCACGGTCGTCTTCCGCTGACGTCGCGAAGGGCGGGCCCGCACCCCCGTGGGGTGCGGGCCCGCCCTTCGCGGTGCCTCACACGTGTTCCACGGCCGCGTCCAGCAGCCAGTCGACCAGGTAGCCGGCGAAGGAGGAGCGCACCAGCACCCAGAACCCGGCCCTGGTCTCGTCCCGTGCCACCAGGACGACCTGGGTGCGGGCCAGCGTGGTCTGGGCGCAGCGGCCGGGGCCGAAGGCGCGGGGGTGGAGGTCCAGGGCGCAGCCGTGGGCGAGCAGGTCACGGGCGCGCGGGCCGCCGACGAGGAGGGTGGTGCGCTGGGCGGAGACGTCCGTGACGGTGACGGCGGCCTCCGCGTCCCCGGCGGCCGTGCGGATCCGGCTCTCCAGCTCCCGCTCGGTGCCCGGCCGGCCCACCACCAGCCATTCGTCGGGGCCGAGCCAGACCGCGGTCACCTCTCCCGCGTGCACCACGGTGTCGGGTTCCAGGGGCAGTTGCACGCCCAGGGCCAGCCCGACCGCGTCCGCCGCAGGGCTCTTGGCGTCGAGGCGGACGTTCACCTGGGCCAGGAACGGGAGTTCGGCGAGGCGGAGCGCGCCCCGGGAGGAGCGGGTCACGGCGGCCAGCCGGGGCGAGGCGTCGGCCAGGGGGCTGCGCCGGGATGCGGTCGGGGCGGTGTCAGCCATCGCGGCGGGCTCCCTCGGGGTCGTAGAGAACGGGGCTTGCGACGGTCACCGGCAGCAACTGTGCGCCGACGGGGGCGTAGAGGCGTTCCCCGATGCGGTCCCGGCCGCCCTTGACCAGGGCCAGCGCGAAGGTCCGGCCGAGGGCGGCGCTGCGGTAGCTGGAGGTGACGTGGCCGAGCATCGGCACGGGCGGCGGGGGCAGTTCGCTGTCGGCGACCAGGTGCGTGCCCTCCGGGAGGAAGGCGGCAGGGTCGTCGGTGAGCAGGGCGACCAGGTGCTTGCGGTCGGCCCGGACGGTGTCGGCACGGGCGTAGGAGCGCTTGCCGATGAAGTCGGGCTTCTTCTTCGACACCGCCCAGCCCATGCCGAGATCCTGCGGGGTGACGGTGCCGTCGGTGTCCTGGCCGACGATCGGATAGCCCTTCTCGGCACGCAGGACGTGCATGGTCTCGGTGCCGTACGGGGTGATGCCGTACGGGGCGCCCGCCTCGTGGAGCGCCTCCCAGAGCGCGACCGCGTGCCACGGCGACACGTTGATCTCGTAGGCGAGTTCGCCGGAGAAGCTGATCCGGCAGACGCGGGCGCCGAGGCCGGCGACGGTGGTGTCCCGCCAGGCCATGAACGGGAAGTCGTCGTTGGACACGGCCAGTTCGGGCGCGAGCGAGCCGAGGACGGCGCGGGAGCGGGGGCCGACCAGCGCGACGGTCGCCCAGTGCTCGGTGACCGAGGTGCAGTGCACCCGCAGGTCGGGCCACTCGGTCTGCAGCCACTCCTCCATCCAGTCCAGGACGGCCGCCGCGTTGCCGGTCGTGGTGGTGACCAGGAACCGGTCGGGGGCGAGCCGGATGACGGTGCCGTCGTCGAACACCATCCCGTCCGGGCGGCACATCACGCCGTAGCGGATCATGCCGACCTTCAGGGTGCTCATCATGTTCGTGTAGAGCAGGTCGAGGAAGCGCCCGGCGTCCGGGCCCTGGACGTCGATCTTGCCGAGCGTGGAGGCGTCCATGAAGGCCACGCCCTCGCGGGCGGCACGGCACTCGCGGAGCACGGCGGTCTCCATGTCCTCGCCGTCCTGCGGGTAGTACCAGGGCCGCTTCCACTGCCCGACGTTCTCGAACAGCGCGCCGTGCCCGGCGTGCCAGCCGTGCAGGGCGGTCGTACGGACCGGGTCGAGGAGCGTGCCCCGGTCGCGCCCGGCGAGGGCGGCGAAGGAGACGGGGGTGTACGGCGGGCGGAAGGTGGGCAGGCCGAGCGCCGAGACGTCCACGCCGAGGAGTTCGGCGACGACCCCGCTCGCCAGGAGTCCGCCGGTCTTGCCCTGGTCGTTGGCGGTGCCTGCCGTGGTGTACCGCTTGGTGTGCTCCACCGAGTGCAGGCCCGCGCCGGTCGCGCGGGTCAGGTCGGCCACGGTGACGTCGCGCTGGAGGTCCACGAAGCGGGGGGCCTCGCCGGGGACGGTGAAGACCGGCATGGGCGGGGTGTACGGCTGTGCGGCCACGGCGGGGAGGGCGGGGGTCCCGGCGGTGTAGCCCTCCGCCTCCACCGCACGGGTGCCGGCCGCCGTGCCCTGGACGAGGGCCGTGGCGAGGTCGAACGCCCCGTTCGCGGCGCCCACCGCCTCCACCGCCTGACGGCAGCCGTCGGGCACGAACGTGCCGAGCGCCTCGTCGTGGCGGAGCTTGCCGCCTGCCTGGCTGAACAGGTGGGCGACGGGGTTCCAGCCGCCGGAGACGAGGAGGAGATCGGCGGCGAACTCCCGCTGCGCGAAGGTGGGTTCGGGGCCGTACGGGGCGACGGTCACGGCGGTGAGGCGGGCGCCGCCCGTGGTGCCGGTGACCGCGTGGCCCGCCAGCACCTCGATGCCGGCCGACCTGGCGCGTGCGGCCCACTCCCCCGGGTCGGGGCGCGTGTCGACGATCGCCGCGACGGTCGCTCCGGCCGCGGCGAGGTCGAGGGCGGCGGCGTAGGCGCTGTCGTTGGTGGTGAACACGACGGCTCGGCGGCCGGGCAGGACCGCGTAGCGGTGCAGGTACGTGCGGGCCGCGGCGGCCAGCATCACCCCGGGCCGGTCGTTGTCGCCGAAGGCGACGGAGCGCTCGTGGGCGCCGGTGGCGAGGACGACGTGCCGGGCACGGATCCGCCAGACGCGTTCGCGGGAGACGTGCGGCGGGGCGGCGGCGCCGAGGTGGGCGGTGCGGCGCTCCACGGCGAGGAGGTGGTTGTCGTCGTAGTGGCCGAAGACGGTGGTGCGGGGCAGGACGCGTACCTCGGGGGCGGCTTCCAGGCGGGCGCGGGTCGCGGCGACCCAGTCGAGGTGCTCGCCGCTGCCGAGCAGGCTGCCGCCGGGTTCCGGCTGGTCGTCGGCGAGGATGACGCGGGCGCCGGTGGTGGCCGCAGCCGCTGCCGCGGCGAGGCCGGCGGGGCCCGCCCCGACGACCAGGACGTCGCAGTGGGCGTGTACGGCGTCGTACCGGGCCGGGTCGGGGGTGGTGGCGAGGCGGCCCTGGCCGGGGAGGCTGGTGGCGACGAGGCCGTCGTGGAGTTCGACGGTGGTCGCGGGGAGCATGGGTTCGGGGAAGGGGGCCTCGATCTGCACGACCGCGTTGGGTTCCTCGACGCCGGCGGAGAAGATGCCTCGGGGGCGGCCGAGCCTGATGCTGGTGGCGGCCTGGACGACGCCGTTGGCGAGGAGGGCGGAGGCGAGGGTGTCGCCGCGGTAGCCCTGGTATTCGGTGCCGTCGAAGGTGAAGGTGAGGGGGGTGGTGCGGTCGATCCGGCCGCCGGTGGGGGTGCGGTGGGATTGGTCGCCCCCGCCGCCCCTGCCCGTCCCGTCCTGAAGGGGCGCTGCCCCTTCCACCCCGCTGGGGGCTGCGCCCCCAGACCCCGCTTCGGCCTGAACGGCCTCGTCCTCGAACGCCGGACGGGCTGAAAGCAGCGGCGTCGGCCGAGAAGATCCTGCCGGACGGGCAGGCTTCGGTGGGCGGGGCTGGCCGGTCGCCGGGCGTGGCTCGCCCGGGCGGTACGTCGTCAGGATTTCGTTCGTCGACGTGTCGCGTACCGCGTTGAACCATCGCCGGCAGCCTGCCGCGTGGCTCCAGCGCTCCGCGAAGGGGCCCTTGGGGTTGTCGCGGAAGAACAGGTACCGCGCCCACTCCTCGTCGGTGAGGGAGGCCGGGTCCTCGGGGTAGGCGACGTGCGCCTGGCCGCCGTAGTGGAACTCGGTCTCGTCGCGGGGCCCGCACCACGGGCAGGGGATGAGCAGCATGGTTGGGCTCCCTAGTGGGCCACCGCGGCCGCGCCGTGCTCGTCGACGAGCGCGCCGGTGGTGAAACGGTCGAGCGAGAAGGGGGCGTTGAGGTGGTGGGGGCTGTCGTGGGCGATGGTGTGCGCGTAGACCCAGCCGACCCCGGGGGTGGCCTTGAAACCGCCTGTTCCCCAGCCGCAGTTGAGGTACAGGTTGCCCACCGGGGTGAGGCCCACGATCGGTGAGGCGTCGGGGCTGACGTCGACGATGCCGCCCCAGGTGCGCAGCACGTGGGCGCGGGCGAAGACCGGGAAGAGTTCGAGGGCCGCCGCCATCTGCTCCTCGATGATGTGGAACGCGCCGCGCTGGGTGTAGGAGTTGTACGCGTCGATGCCCGCGCCCATCACCAGCTCGCCCTTGTGCGCCTGGCTGACGTAGACGTGCACCGCGTTGGACATGACGACGGTGGGGTGGACGGGTTCCAGGAGTTCGGAGACGAGGGCCTGGAGCGGGTGGCTCTGCAGGGGGAGGTCGATGCCAGCCATCGCGGCCAGGACCGAGGTGTGGCCGGCCGAGCACAGGGCCACCTGGCCGGCCGCGATCGGGCCGAGGTTCGTGCGGACGCCGACGACCCGGCCGCCCACCACGTCCAGCCCGGTGACCTCGCAGTTCTGGATGATGTCGATGCCGGCCGCGTCCGCGGAGCGGGCGAAGCCCCAGGCGACGTAGTCGTGTTTGGCGATGCCGGCGCGCGGCTGGTAGGTGCCGCCGAGGACCGGGTAGCGGACGTCGGGTGAGGTGTTGACGATCGGGCAGACCTCTTTGACGCCGTCCGCGTCGAGCCACTCGGCGTCGACTCCGTTGAGGCGGTTGGCCTCGACCCGGCGGACGCTGTCGCGCACGTCCTGGAGGCTGTGGGCGAGGTTCAGGACGCCGCGCTGGGAGAAGAGGATCGGGTAGTCGAGTTCCTCCTCCAGGCCCTCCCAGAGTTTCAGGGCGTGTTCGTAGATGCCCGCGCTCTCGTCCCACAGGTAGTTGGAGCGGATGATCGTGGTGTTGCGGGCCATGTTGCCGCCCGCGAGCCAGCCCTTCTCCAGGACGGCCACGTTGGTGATGCCGTGGTTCCTGGCCAGGTAGTGGGCGGTGGCGAGGCCGTGCCCGCCGCCGCCGACGATGACGACGTCGTACGACCGCCGGGGCTCGGGGTTGCGCCAGAGGAAGTCCGGGTGGTCGGGGAGGTCGGCGCCTGGGGTGTGGGGGCTCATCGGACGGCTCCGTCGGGCGAGTGGGCGTGCGAGAGATGGGGGTAGAGCGGGTGCCGTGCGGCCAGTGCCTCGGTGCGGGCGCGCAGGGCGGGTACGTCCGGCTCGGGCTGGAGGGCGCGGGCGATGACGTCGGCCACCTCGGCGAAGTCCTCCGCCGTGAAGCCCCTGGTGGCCAGGGCCGGGGTGCCGATGCGCAGGCCGGAGGTGACCATGGGCGGGCGCGGGTCGAAGGGGACGGCGTTGCGGTTGACGGTGATGCCGATCGCGTGGAGGAGGTCCTCCGCCTGCCGGCCGTCCAACGGCGACTCCCGCAGGTCGACCAGGACGAGGTGGACGTCCGTGCCGCCGGTGAGCACCTTCACCCCGGCCGCCGCCGCGTCGGGTCGCGTCAGGCGCTCGGCGAGGATGCGGGCGCCGGCCAGGGTACGGGCCTGGCGTTCGGCGAACTCGGGGGTGGCCGCGACCTTGAAGGAGACGGCCTTCGCGGCGATGACGTGCTCCAGCGGGCCGCCCTGCATCCCGGGGAACACCGCCGAGTTGATCTTCTTGGCGAGCTCGGCGTCGTTGGTGAGGACGACCCCGCCGCGCGGTCCGCCGAGGGTCTTGTGCGTGGTCGTGGTGACCACGTGGGCGTGCGGGACCGGGCTCGGGTGCAGCCCCGCCGCCACCAGGCCCGCGAAGTGCGCCATGTCGACCATGAGCAGGGCCCCGACCTCGTCGGCGATCCGGCGGAAGGCCGCGAAGTCGAGCTGCCTCGGGTACGCCGACCAGCCCGCGATGATCATCTTCGGCCGGTGTTCCTTGGCGAGCCGCTCCACCTCGTCGAGGTCCACGAGGTTGTCGGTCTCGGCGACGTGGTACGGCACGACGTTCAGCATCTTGCCGCTGTAGTTGAGGCGCATGCCGTGGGTGAGGTGGCCGCCGTGCGCGAGGTCGAGGCCGAGGATCGTGTCGCCGGGCTTCAACAGGGCGAAGAGGACAGCCGTGTTGGCCTGGGCTCCCGAGTGCGGCTGCACGTTGGCGAAACCGGCCCCGAAGAGCGACTTGACCCGCTCGATCGCCAACCGCTCGGTGACGTCGACGTGTTCGCAGCCGCCGTAGTAGCGGCGGCCGGGGTATCCCTCGGCGTACTTGTTCGTCGCCACCGACCCCTGCGCCTCCATCACGGCGACGGGCGCGAAGTTCTCGGAGGCGATCATCTCCAGGGTGGACTGCTGCCGCTCCAACTCGGCACGGAGCGCCGCATGGACTTCGGGGTCGAGCTCGGCCAGGGGCGTGTTCAGCGCGTTCATATGAGGTCCGTGATCCTTTCAACGACTCTGGCGAGGCGCCCCGTCAGGGGCGCTGGGGGTCCCCCCGGCCGGAGGCTGGGGGAGGAACTGCGCGACCGGCCACGACGAACACGCAGCCGAACGACAACACACCTCACCCACGAAGACGACTCATCGCCGGATCGAACAACGGCTCCTCGGCCACCACCGCGTCCACGCGCTGGTCGAAGTACCCGATCTGCACCCCGGTCCCCGGCACCGCCAGCTCCGCCGGCAACCACGCGTACGCGATCCCCTTGCCGATCGTGTAGCCGTACGCCGCGCTGGTCACGTAACCCACCGCACGCTCACCGTCGTAGACCGGCTCCTTGCCCATCACCACGGCGGCCGGGTCCTCGATCGTGAGGCAGCTCAGCCGGCGCCGTACCTCCGCCCCGCGCCGCTCCAGCGCGGTCTTCCCGACGAAGTCGCCCTTGTCGGGCTTGACGGCGAACCCGACGCCGGCCTCGTAGGGGTCGTGCTCGTAGGTCATGTCGGTGCCGAAGGAGCGGTAGCCCTTCTCCAGCCGGAGGCTGTTGAAGGCGCCGCGGCCCGCGATGATCCCGCCGAGCGGTTCGGCCGCCTGCCAGAGGGTGTCCCACAGCTTCAGCCCCTGGTCGGCGGTCGTGTACAGCTCCCAGCCGAGTTCGCCGACGTACGACAGCCGCATCGCGGTGACCGGCACCGAGCCGATGTAGGCGCGCTTGGCGCGGAAGTACTTGAGGCCGTCGCCCGAGAAGTCCTCGTCGGTGAGGGGCTGGAGGACCTCACGGGCAAGGGGACCCCACAGGCCGATGCAGCAGGTGCCCGGGGTGATGTCACGGACCTGGACCGTGCCGTCGACGGGAAGGCGGCGCGCGAACCAGTCGAGGTCGAGGTTGCCGTTGGCGCCGACCTGGAAGAGGTCGCGGGCGAGGCGGGCGACGGTGATGTCGCTGCGGATGCCGCCGTCGTGGTCGAGGAGCAGCGTGTACGTCACCGAGCCGACGGACTTGGCGACCTTGCCGGTGACCAGGCCCTCCAGGAAGTCGGCGGCGCCGGGGCCGCTCACCTCCAGGCGCTTGAGGGCCGTCATGTCGTACATCGCGACGGTCTCGCGGGTGACCTGGGCCTCGGCGCCGACGATCGGGGACCAGTAGCGGGCGGCCCAGTCGTTGGGGGTGGGGATCGAACGGCCTTCGACGAGGCCCGCGTTGGCCTCGTACCACTGGGGGCGCTCCCAGCCGTTGGCCTCCAGGAAGAACCCGCCGTGGGCCTGCTGGCGGGCGTGGAAGGGGCTGGTGCGGATCGGGCGCGGCTTCCCGGACGGCTGGAGGGGGTGGAGGATGTCGTAGACCTCGACGAAGTTCTGGCAGTCGCGGGCGAGGACGTACTCGGGGGCGAGCTGGTGCGTCTCGAAGCGGTTGACGTCGCACTCGTGCAGGTCGAAGGACGAGCAGTGGCCGTCGACCAGCCATTCGGCGACCGCGCGGCCGACGCCCGCGGAGTGGGTGACCCAGACGGCCTCGGCGACCCAGAAGCCCTTGACGTCCGGGGACTCGCCGAGCAGCGGGTAGCCGTCGGTGGTGAAGGAGAAGAGGCCGTTGATGCCCTCCTCGATCTTGGCCTCGCGGGTCGCGGGGAGGAGGGAGCGGGTCTCGGTCCAGGCGTCCTCGAAGTCCTCCTCGGTGAACTTCAGGACGGAGGGCATCTGGTCGGCCTCGTCGACGGAGAGGATGTCGTCGGCGGAGACCGGCATGGGGCGGTGGCCGTAGGAGCCGATACCGAGGGCGTCGAAGCGGTCGCGGTAGTAGAGGTCGGCGTCCTGGTGGCGCAGGATCGGGCGGACCGCCTCCTCGGTCTGGCCGGCGAGGGCGGGAACCGGGCCGGTCCAGGCGAGCTGGTGGGCGAGCGGGGTGAGCGGGAGGTTCATGCCGACCATGCGGGCGATCCTCGGGCCCCAGATGCCGGCGCAGCAGACCACGATGTCGGCTTCCAGGTCGCCCTGGTCGGTGCGGACGCCCGTCACCCTGTCGTCGGCCTGGAGCACGTCGAGGACCTCGTGGCGGGCGAGGAAGCGGACGCCGCGTCCGGTGGCGCGGCGGATCTGGGCCTCGACGGCGAGGACGGCCTTGGCGAGGCCGTCGGTGGGAACGAGGAGACCGCCGAGGACCCGGTCGGGGTTGACCAGCGGGTGCTGCTCGACGCACTCGTCGGGGGTCAGCAGGCGCGCCTCGATGCCCCAGGCGGTGATCCAGCCGTGGCGGCGGTGGAGTTCGGTGAGGCGCTCGGGGGTGGTGGCCACTTCGAGGCCGCCGACCTGGAGGAAGCAGGGCCGGCCGTCGACGTCGAGGGAGCAGAACTTCTCGACGGTGTAGCGGGCCAGCTCCGTCATGGTCTTCGAGGGGTTCGTCTGGAAGACCAGTCCCGGGGCGTGTGAGGAGGAGCCGCCGGTGGCCGGGAGGGGGCCCTGGTCGACCACGGTCACCTCGGTCCAGCCGCGTGCGGAGATCTCGTCCGCGAGGGCCGCTCCCACGACGCCCGCTCCGATGATGACCACTCGGGGTCCCGCCATCGCCCAACCTCCGAACTTGAGACCGGTGCAGTTGCTTTGTGCGCAACGTGATTCAGGCTGCGCAACTCAATGTGCCCGTCGCCGAGGAGGGGTGTCAAGGGGGCGGCGACCCGGCGGAACAGCTCCCGGAGCGGCCCGGTCGCGGCCGGAAAGCGGCAACGCCCGGCGGGCGGCGCGCACAGCTGCGCACCGCCCGCCGGGCGTCCCGGAACGACTGCTCTCGCGGCCCTCGCTACGTCAGCCGGACTTCAGCCAGGCCTTGACCTTGTCGGGGTTGGCGTCGACCCACTTCTTGGCCGCCGCGTCGTCCGACATCTTGTCCACCGCGATGTACTTGGCCACGGTGTTCTGGTCGTCGTTGGTCCAGTTGAAGTTCTTCACCAGGTCGTAGGCCGGGCTGCCCGACTTGGCGAAGCTCGCGCTGACGATCTTGTCGAGGTCGTAGACGGGGTAGTCGCAGGCGACCTTCGCCGCGTCGGCGTCGCAGCCCGTCGTGTACGCCGGGAGGGAGACCTTCTTCAGCGGCACCTCGGACAGGAACCACTGCGGTTCGTAGAAGTACCCGATCAGCCACTGCTTGTTCTTCTCGGCCGTTCTGAAGGCCTGGATGAGCGCGGTCTCACTGCCCGCGTACACCACCTTGAAGTCCAGCTTCAGATTCTTCACCAGGGCCGCGTCGTTGGTGACGTACGACGGGTCGCCGTCGAGGAGCTGGCCCTTGCCGCCCGACTCGGACGTCTTGAACTCGGACGCGTACTTGTCGAGGTTCTTCCAGTCGAGGATGTCGGGGTGCGCCTTGGCCAGCCACGGCGGCACGTACCAGCCGATGATGCCCTTGTTGCCGGTGGAGCCGGCCTCGACGGCCGTCTTCTGGCCGGTGACGTACTTCTTCTTCAGGTCGTCGTGGCCCCAGTTCTCGAGGACGGCGTCGACCTCGCCGGTCCCGAAGCCCTGCCAGGCGATCTCCTCCTTGAGGTCCTTCTTGGTGACCGTACAGCCGAGGTCGTGCTGCGCGACGTACGCGACGACCGCCGCGTCCGCCTCGTAGCCCACCCAGGGGTTGACGGCCAGGTTGAAGGTGCCGCACTTGCCGCCGGAGGACGTCGAGCCGGCGGAACTGCTGTCGCCGACCTTCGCCCCGCCGCAGGCCGTGAGGGTGAGGCCGAGGACGGCCAGGCCGGCCGCGCCGGCTCGCCAGTGTTGTGCCATGGTGTCGAGCTCCTTATGCCCTGGTGCGTCGTGCCGCAGCCTGAGTGATCCGGTCGAACATGACTCCGAGCAGTACGATGGCGAGCCCTGCCGCCAGCCCCTTGCCGTACAGCTCGCTCTGCGAGAAACCGGCCACGACGTCGTAGCCGAGGGCGCCCGCTCCTACCAGGCCGCCCAGCACAACCATCGACAGCACGTAGATCAGGCCCTGGTTGGTCGCGAGAGTCAGGGCGCCGCGTGCCATCGGCAGCTGGACCTTGGTGATGATCTGCCAGGTGTTGCACCCGGCCGAGGTGGCCGCCTCCACGGTGGACTCGGACACGTTCCGCACCCCGTCCGCGATGATCTTGATCGCCACGGGTGCCGCGTAGACGACGCCCGCGATGATCGCCGTGAAGCGGGTGGCGCCGAAGAGCGCCAGGAACGGTACGAGATAGACGAACGGCGGCATGACCTGCGCGGCGTCCAGGGTGGGCCGGATCAGCCGGTCCGCCAGCGTGCTGCGGCCCATCCACACGCCGAAGACGACGCCGGCCAGCATCGTCAGGACGGTGGCCACGACGGTCGAGGCGAGGGTGGTCATGCTGTCCGACCAGAGTCCGGTGCCGACCAGCAGCCCGACGCAGGCGCCCGCCGTCACCCCGGCCCGCCAGCCGCCGAGGACCGCGCCGAGCGCGACCAGGACGGCACCGACCAGCCACCACGGGGAGTCGGTGAGGAGGGTCTGGAAGGGGTTGAGCAGGCCGTTGGTGACGGCGTCCCGCAGGGCGTTGGTGAGGCCGAAGAGATGGTCCTGAAGCCAGGTGGACGCGGTGTCGGCGGCGCTCGCGATGTGGCTGCCGACGGTGCCGTCGCCGGGGAACTCGGCCGCCCAGACGTAGGTGTGGGAGAGGTAGACCAGGACGGCTGCGGCGATCCCGCCCGCTCCGAGCAGTGGGCGCCGCCACTTCGCGAACCGTCCGTCCGAGCGGCGGGTCTCGGTGCGGGCGGCGGCGGCCGTGGTGACCCGGTCGAGCACGATGGCCATGACGACGATGGCGAGGCCCGCGTTGAAGGCGGTGCCGACGTCGAGCGACTGGAGGGCCTGGACGACGGTCTTGCCGAGGCCGGGCGCGTCGATCAGGGCGGCGATGGTGACCATGGCCAGGGCGGCCATGATGGTCTGGTTGACGCCCACGACCACCGTGCGCTTCGACATCGGCAGCAGCACCTTCACCAGTTGCTGCGCGCGGGTGGCGCCGAGTGAGTCGGCCGCCTCGACGGTGGTCTCGGGGACCGAGCGGATGGCGTACGCGGTGATGCGGATGGCGGGCGGCGCCGCGTAGATCACCGTGGTGATGACGGCGGAGGCGCCGCCGATGAGGAAGATCAGGGTGAGCGGAGCGAGGTAGACGAAGGTCGGCATCGTCTGCATGAAGTCCAGGAAGGGCGTCATGATCCGGTTGAACCGGTCGGAGAGCCCCGCCCACACGCCGAGCGGGATGCCGATCAGCAGGGCCACCAGGACCGCCGACAGGGTCAGCGCCAGGGTGTCCATGCTCTCCTGCCACAGGCCCTGGAGCCCGAAGAAGGTGAACCCGGCGACGGCCAGGAGGGCGACCCGCCAGTTGCCCACCGCCCAGGAGACGTAGCCGGTGACGCCGACGACACCGAGCCAGCCGATCTGCGGGACCGGGCGGCCGTCGGTGGGCTGGGAGATCAGGGACTGGACGAAGGTGACCAGGTTGTCGATGACCAGCCGGATCTCGTTGAAGAAGTAGAGGAAGACCGGGTTGGAGTTGCGGTTGGCGCCGATGCTGTCGTTGACGTCGTTCAGCCAGCGGTGCAGGCCGGTGAGGTCGGCGGCGGCCAGGGTCAGCGTCTGCCGGCCCCGGAAGGCGGCGAAGAGCACCAGCCAGACGACCAGGATCGCCGCCACCACCATCGGGCGGCTCATCTTCCTGCGCAGCGTCGCGACCGGCGCGGTCGCGTCGGCGACGGCGGCCATCAGGCGCCGCCGTCCTGCCCGGCGACGACCGCGAGGATCTCCTCGTCGCCGACGATGCCGAGCAGCTTGCCGTTCTCGACGACCTTGACCGGCTTCTCGGCGGCGAGCACCGCACGGGTCGCCTCGCGTACGACCACGTCCGGGCCCAGCTCCGGTCCGTCGAGGGCGTCGTCGGGCTCGGCCGGCCGCATGATCCAGCGCAGGGTGAGGACGTCACCGCGCGGCACGTCCTTGACGAAGTCCCGTACGTAGTCGTCCGCCGGAGCGCCCACCAGCTCGTCGCCGGTGCCGCACTGGACCGTCCTGCCGTCCCGCATGATCAGGATGCGGTCGCCGAGCTTGAGCGCCTCGGAGAGGTCGTGGGTGATGAACACCATGGTCTTGCCGACCTCGTGGTGCAGCCGGATGACCTCGCTCTGCATGTCGCGGCGGATCAGCGGGTCGAGCGCGGAGAACGGCTCGTCGAAGAGGAGGACGTCCGGGTCGCCGGCCAACGCCCGGGCCAGGCCCACCCGTTGCTGCATACCGCCGGAGAGCTGGTCGGGGTAGGAGTTCTCGTACCCCGCGAGGCCCACGAGTTCGACGGTCTCCATCGCGCGTTTCACGCGTTCGGCCTTGCCCATGCCCCGGATCTCCAGGCCGAACGCCACGTTCTCGACGACCTTGCGGTGCGGCAGCAGGCCGAAGTGCTGGAAGACCATGGAGAACTTGCTGCGCCGCAGCTCGCGCAGGCGCCGGGCGTCGGCGTCCCGGATGTCCTCGCCCTCGAAGACGATCTCGCCGGCGGTGGGTTCGATCAGCCGGGTCAGGCATCGCACCAGGGTGGACTTGCCGGACCCGGACAGGCCCATGACGACGAAGACCTCGCCGGGCGACACCTCGAAGCTGACGTCCCGGACGGCGGCGGTGCAGCCGGTGCGATCCATCAGCTCGCGGCGCGTGAGGCCGCACAGCTCCTCGGAGCCCGGCACCTCGTCGGCCTTCGGCCCGAACACCTTCCACAGCCGGCGCACGGAGATGACCGGGGTGCGGTCCCGGGATTCCTCGGACGTGTCGCGCCGCTGCGACGCCTCGGTCTGGGCTGGGGGCATGGTGGGGACCTCTCTTCGGCGTCAGCCGCGGAACCAGTGCTGCGGCCGGGGTTGGATGTTCTGCCAGACGTGCTTGGGCTCTCGGTACTCGTCCAGGCCGGTCGGTCCCAGCTCGCGGCCCACGCCCGAGTGCCCGAATCCACCCCATTCCGCCTGCGGCACATAGGGGTGGTAGTCGTTGATCCACACGGTGCCGTGGCGCAGCCGGCGGGCGACCCGCTGGGCCCTGCCCGCGTCCTGCGTCCAGACGGCTCCCGCGAGGCCGTACTCCGTGTCGTTGGCGATGCGGACGGCGTCGTCCTCGTCCCGGAAGCGCTCCACGGTGAGCACGGGTCCGAAGGACTCCTCGTGCACCACGCGCATGTCCTGCCGGCACTCGTCGAGGACGGTGGGCGGGTAGTAGAAGCCGTTGGCCAGCGCGGGGTCGTCGGGGCGCGCGCCGCCGCAGCGCAGTACGGCGCCCTCGGCGATCCCCGCGGCGACGTACGCCTCGACCTTCTCGCGGTGCTGTGCGGAGATCAGCGCCCCGGTCTCGGCCTCGGGGTCGAAGGGGCCGCCGAGCCGGACGAGCCGGGCGCGGCGCACGACCTCGTCGACGAAGGCGTCGTGGATCGGGTCCTCGACGATCAGCCGCGCCCCGGCCGAGCAGACCTGGCCCGAGTGCAGGAAGACGGCGGTGAGCGCGAAGTCGACCGCGGTGTCGAAGTCGGCGTCGGCGAAGACCACGTTGGGGTTCTTGCCGCCGAGTTCCAGGGCGACCTTCTTCACCGTGGCGGCGGCGGTGGCCATGAGGTGCCGGCCGGTGTGCAGTCCGCCGGTGAAGGAGACCATGTCGACGGCCGGGTGCTCGGCCAGCGGTGCGCCCGCCTCGGCTCCGGCGCCCAGGACGAGGTTGGCGACGCCGGCCGGGAGTCCGGCCTCCTCCAGGGCCTTCATCAGGAGGATCGCGGTCGAGGGGGTCAGCTCGCTGGGCTTGAGCACGATGGTGTTGCCCGCCAGGAGGGCCGGGGCGACTTTCCAACTCGCTTGCAGCAGCGGGTAGTTCCAGGGAGTGATCAGTCCGCAGACGCCGACGGGTTCGTAGGTGACCCGGCTGAGCGCGTCGTCGCGGCCGGTGTCGACCACGCGTCCCGCGCTGGTGCCGGCGATACCGCCGTAGTAGCGGAGGCAGGAGACGACGTCGGCGATGTCGTACTCGCTCTCCACCAGGCGCTTGCCGGTGTCCAGGGACTCGGCGCGGGCGAACTCCTTGGCGTCGCGCTCGATGATGTCGGCGGTGCGGAGCAGCAGCGCGCCGCGCTCGCGCTCGGGGGTGTGCGGCCAGGGGCCCTCGTCGAAGGCCCGGCGGGCCGCGCCGATCGCCGCCTCCGTGTCGGGGCGGGTCGCCTCGGAGACCGTCGCGACGAGGGTGCCGTCCGCCGGACAGCGGATCTCACGGTGGCCGCCGGCCACCGCCGCGCGCCATTTCCCATCCACATACAGATCTGCCACGGCCGCGCCCTTCGAGCCCGAATTCGTTGCGCATTGTGCATTGGATTGCTTTTGGTGGAACACCCTGACCGAATGCACCGACAGCCGTCAAGGGCTCCGCGTATCCCGATTCGGCCGCGAAAACGGCGTCCTCGGGGGTGGGTCAGCCGCCCAGCCGGTCCAGCAGCGCACGGCGCCACCGTTCCGTCTCGGCGACCTGGTTGAAAGTGAACAGATGGAGGCCCGCCACGCCCGCGGAAGGGACGGTGAAGGCCGCCGCACCCCGGGCGAGCAGCCGCTCGGGGTCGTACCCGCCGGGCGTGGCGAACCGCAGGAACCAGGAGGCGTGCCCGGTGAGGAAGCGGGTCGACTCCCCCACCCCGATCTTCGTCGCCATGGACAGCAGCTTGGCCCGCTGGACGGGCCCGGCGACGCCGACGTACACGGGCAGGGCGACGTCACGGCGCCGGATCCGGGTGAGCCAGTCGCCGAGCACGCGCGCGTCGAAGCAGAGGTTGCTGACGATGTAGGTGGCGTGCGTCCGCTTGTCCCACATCGCCTGGATGGTGAGGTCGTCGTGGATGAGGGGATGGCTCTCCGGGTAGCCGGTGATCCCCGTCCGCGCGAAGGGTCTGCCCAGCTCGGTGAGGCGGCGCAGCACCGGCAGGGCTCCCTCGTACGTCCCGGCGGGCGGATCGGCGTCGCCCGCCGGGACGAAGAGGTCGTCGACGCCGGCCGCGCGCAGCCGCTCGGTGACGTCCTTGAGATGCGTGTCGTCGCGGAGCAGGCGCCCCGGGACGTGCGGGACGACCCGGTAGCCGTGCGCCGTGAGCCGCTCGGTGAGGGCGAGGGTCGGCTCCAGGCCCTTGACCGGCGACGCCGTGACCGTGACCACGACGTCGTGGGGCACGTGGGCGAGGACCTTCTCCTCGGTCTCCCGCGTCGGCAGCACCTCGTAGCGGACGTGGGCGAGCAGCGCCCGCAGGTCCTCGGCGCCCATGGCGGTCTACCCGGCCTGTTTCTGGGCGTCGCGGAGCCGGTAGTACACGGCCTTGGAGGGCGGCAGCGGCTCCTTGCCGAGGATCAGGTCGGCCGCCTTCTCGGCGATCATCATCACCGGTGCGTAGATGTTGCCGTTGGTGACGTACGGCATCACCGAGGCGTCCACCACCCGCAGTCCTTCGACGCCGTGCACCCGCATGCTCGCCGGGTCGACGACGGACATCCCGTCGGTGCCCATCTTGCAGGTGCAGGACGGGTGCAGGGCGGTCTCGCCGTCCTTGGCGACCCAGGCGAGGATCTCCTCGTCGGTCGCGACGGAGGGGCCGGGTGAGGTCTCGCCGTCGTTGTAGGGGGCGAGCGCGGGCTGGTTGAGGAGGGTGCGGGCGACCCTGACCGCCTCGACCCACTCGCGGCGGTCCTGCTCGGTGGAGAGGTAGTTGAAGCGCAGGGCCGGGTGCTCACGCGGGTCCCTGCTCCTGATCTTCACCGAGCCGAGGGCGTCGGAGTACATGGGGCCGACATGGACCTGGTAGCCGTGGCCGCCGGCCGGCACCGAGCCGTCGTAGCGGACGGCGATGGGCAGGAAGTGGAACATCAGGTTGGGGTAGTCGACGTCGTCGTTGCTGCGGCAGAAGCCGCCGGCCTCGAAGTGGTTGGTGGCGGCCGGGCCCTTGCGGAAGAGCCACTGGAGGCCGATGAAGGGGGCGCGCCACTTCGCCAGGTACGGCTGCACCGAGACGGGCTGCTTGCAGGCGTACTGGATGTACACCTCCAGATGGTCCTGGAGGTTCTCGCCGACGCCGGGCAGGTCGTGGACGACGTCGATGCCGAGGGCGGTGAGTTCCTTCGCGTTGCCGATGCCGGAGAGCTGGAGCAGCTGCGGGGAGTTGAGCGCGCCGCCGCAGAGGATGATCTCCTTGGCGTGGACCTGCTGGAGGGCGCCCCTGCCGCGCCGGTACTCGACGCCGACGGCCTTCTTGCCCTCGAAGAGGACACGGGTGACCAGGGCGCGGGTCTTCACGGTGAGGTTGGGCCGCTTCCGGGCGGGCTTGAGGTAGGCCTTGGACGCCGACAGCCGCCGTCCGCGGTGCACGTTGCGGTCGAACTTGGCGAAGCCCTCCTGCCGGTAGCCGTTGACGTCGTCGGTGGGCGCGTAACCCGCCTCCTCGGTGGCCTTGAGGAAGGCGGAGAAGAGCGGGTTGGTGGCCGGTCCGCGCTCCAGGACCAGCGGGCCGTCGTGGCCGCGGAACTCGTCGTCCGGGTCGGCGGCGAGGCAGTTCTCCATCCGGCGGAAGTACGGCAGGCAGTGCGCGTAGTCCCAGCTCTCCATGCCGGGATCGGCGGCCCAGCGCTCGTAGTCCATCGGGTTGCCGCGCTGGAAGATCATGCCGTTGATGCTGCTGGAGCCGCCGAGCACCTTGCCGCGGGCGTGGTAGATACGGCGACCGCCCATGTGCTGCTCGGGCTCGGACTCGTACTTCCAGTCGTAGAACCGGCTGCCGATGGGGTAGGTCAGCGCCGCCGGCATGTGGATGAAGACGTCCCACGGGTAGTCGGGGCGGCCCGCCTCCAGGACGAGCACCCGGTTGCCGGGGTCCGCGGAGAGCCGGTTCGCCAGTGCGCTGCCGGCCGAGCCGCCGCCGACGATGACGAAGTCGTACTGCAAGGGAGCCATGGTGCCTCGTCTCGCTCGCGCCGTCGATTGCGCGGCATGCTAGTACGGGTATCGCTATACGCACCAGGTTGCGAACAACGCAACTTGTAAGATCTTTGTTCACATCGCGTTACTTGGAGTGCGTTGTTTACTGCGCGTATAGTTTCGCTATGAGCAACTTCAGTCCGGATACCGAAACGAACGGCTCATCTTCTGGCGGCGTGCAGTCCGTCGACCGCGCCATCAGCGTCCTGGAGATCCTGGCCCAGCGCGGCGAGGCGGGGGTGAGCGAGGTGGCCGCCGAGATCGATGTTCACAAATCGACCGCGTTCCGGCTGCTCGGCGCCCTGGAGGCGCGCGGTCTCGTGGAGCAGTCGGGCGAGCGGGGCAAGTACTCGCTCGGCTTCGGCATCGTACGCCTGGCCGGCGCCGTGACGGGACGCATCGACGTCACCCAGCAGGGCCGGGCGGTGTGCGAGCGGCTGGCCGAGGAGATCGGCGAGACGGTCAACATCGCGGTGATGCAGGAGCACTACGCGATCAACCTCTACCAGGTGCGCGGCGCCGCCGCGGTCAGCGCGCACAACTGGGTCGGCCAGCTGACCCCGTTGCACGCGACCTCCAGCGGCAAGATCATGCTGGCCCACGTGCCCGCCAAGGAGCGCGCCGCGCTGATCTCGGACGGGGGGCTGAAGAAGCTGACCCCGCACACCATCTCCTCGAAGGTGAAGCTGGAGAAGAACCTCGCGGAGGCCCGGGAGCGCGGTTACGCCTGGACGCTGGAGGAGCTGGAGATCGGGCTGCACGCGATGGCCGCGCCGATCCGGGACCGGGACGGGGTGGTCATCGCCTCCATCAGCGCGTCCGGGCCGTCCTACCGGTTCACCGAGGAGCGCATGCACGAGCTGGCCCCGGTGCTGGTCAAGGGCGCGGAGGAGATCAGTCACCGGATGGGGTACCTGGGCTGAGCGCTCCGCGGGACGTGCCGTGATGCGCCGTCGATCGTCCGCGGCGCCGTCATGGCCGGTCGCGCGGTTCCTCCCCCAGCCTTCGGCCGGGGGGTACCCCCAGCGCCCCTTCGGGCGCGGGCACCGTCATTCCGGCTGCCGGGTGCCGAGGCGCTCGGCGATCCAGTCGTGGAAGGCGCCGATGTGGTGCTCGCTGGGCACCAGCACCCCGCCCTTGGCGTACAGCCGTGAGCTCATGCCGGGCTGCGTGCGTTCGCAGGCCTCGAAGTCCTGGCGGTTGACCCGGTCGAAGAGCTCCACGGACCGGCTGACGTCCTTGCCGCTCTCGACGACGTGCGGGAGGTAGAGCCAGTCGCACTCGACGATCGTCCGGTCGACGGCCACCGGGTACATCCGGTGGAATATCACGTGGTCCGGCACCAGGTTGATGAACACCTGCGGCTTGACGGTGATCGCGTAGTACCGCCGGTCCTGGTCCGCCGAGACCCCGGGAATGCGGTCGAGCCCCTCGGAGCCGTCGACGGTGAAGCCCTGGACGTCGTCGCCGAACTCGGCGCCGTGCCCGACGTAGTACTGGGCCGCGTAGCCGTCGGCGAACTCGGGCAGCACCTCGGTGAGTTCGGGGTGGATGGTGGCGCAGTGGTAGCACTCCATGAAGTTCTCGATGATGAGCTTCCAGTTGGCCTTCACGTCGTAGACGATCCGCCGGCCGACGGCGAGGTCCTCGACGCCGTAGCGCTCGATCGACTCGACGTCGCCCAGCCGCTCGACCGCCGCCCCGATCACGTCCTCCTCGAAGGACGGCGGGTTCTCCGCGAGGCACACCCACACATAGCCCAGCCACTCCCGGACGGCCACGTCCACCAGGCCGAACTCGGTACGGCCGACGTCGGGCATCTTGGTGAGGTTGGGCGCGGCGACGAGCTTGCCGTCGAGGCCGTAGGTCCAGGCGTGGTACGGGCACTGGAAGGCACGAGCGACCTCGCCGCTCTCCTCGGTGCGGAGCTTGGCGCCGCGGTGCCGGCAGACGTTGAAGTACGCGCGGATCGACCGGTCCCGGGCCCGGGTGACGAGGATGGACTCGCGGCCCACGTCGACGGTGCGGAAGGCACCGGGCTTCGGCAGGTCGGCCGCGCGGGCCACGCAGAACCACATCGTCTCGAAGATGCGCTCCTGCTCCTGGGCGAAGATCCCGGGATCGGTGTAGGCGGAGCCGGGGAGGGTGGCGATGAGGCTGTCCGGCAGGCTGGTCGAGGTCACGGTGCACTCCTCGGAGAACGTCGTGGATCGGTGGGGTGGCGCGGGCGCCGGGTCAGGACGCGGCGGTGCCGAACTGCTTGCGTGCCCGGGTGAACAGCCGCGGCTGGTTCATCCCGAGCACGGCGACCTGCCGGCCCGCCCGCCGGTACACGGCGAGGAAGCTGCGGTCGTCGGTCGAGCCCTGCTCGACCGTCACGCTGTCGGCCCCGGCGGCGTGACCGACGAACTGGATCTTCACGCCGTACTGGTCGGACCAGAAGTACGGCGGCCGGGGCACTCCCGGTTCCCGCGCGCCGTGCGCGAGCAGCGTGGCGACGGCGGTGTCCGGCCGCTCCAGCGCGCCGGTCCAGTGCTCGACCCTGCGGTGGGTGCCGGTGTGCGGGTCGTACCAGTTGGCGCAGTCGCCGACGGCGACCACCCCGGCCACGCTGGTGCGTCCGTCGGCACCGCACTTCACGCCGTTGTCGAGGGCGACGCCTGAGCCTTCCAGCCACTCGACGCAGGGGCTGGCCCCGACGCCGACGACGACGGTGTCTGCGGGCACGCTGCGCCCGTCCGCGAGCAGGACCGCCGTCACCCGGCGCTCACCGCTCAGCCCCTTCACCCCGACCCCGCACGACAGCCGTACCCCGTGGTCGGCGTGGAGCGCGGAGACGACGGCGCCCATGGCCTCGCCGAGCGGTCCGGCCAGCGGGGCCGGGGCCGCCTCGATCACGGTGACGTCCAGGCCGAGGGCGTACGCGGTGGAGGCGACCTCCGCGCCGACGAACCCGCCGCCTATCACCACCAGCCGGCCGCCCTTCGCGAGGTCCTCCCGCAGCGCGCGGGCGTCGTCGAGGGTGCGCAGCGTGTGGACCCCGGCGAGCCCCTCGGTGCCGGGCAGGGTACGGGCCGCGGCGCCGGTCGCGACGACCACGCCGTCGGCGCGGACCTCCCTGCCGTCGGCGAGCCGGACCGCCCGCCGGGTGCGGTCGAGACCGACGGCCCGGGAGCCGAGCAGCCACTCCGCCCCGAGCTCCTCGTCGTCGCGCTCCAGCGCGAGATCCGCCTCGCCGAGGGCGCCGGCCAGGAACTCCTTGGACAACGGCGGCCTGTCGTACGGGCGGTGGGGTTCGTCGCCGACGACGACCAGCCTGCCGTCGTACCCCCGCTGCCGCAGCGAGCGCGCGGCCGAGAGTCCGGCCAGCGAGGCGCCCACCACGGCGACGGTCCTCACGCCGCGCCCCCGGCGAGGCGGGCGCTGACGCACGGCGGCAGGTTGGGCGCGTCGGCGGAGAGCCGGACGAAGACCGTTCCGTCCTCCACGACGACCTCGTGGGTGCGCACCGGGCGCTTGGCCGGGGGTGCGTCCACGGCGCCGGTGCGCAGGTCGAACTTGGAGGCGTGCAGGGGGCATTCCACCTCGCAGCCCTCCAGCCAGCCGTCGGCGAGCGAGGCGTCCTGGTGGGTGCAGGTGTCGTCGATGGCGAAGAGCTCGCCGTCGTCGGTGTGGAACACCGAGACGGGCGGGTCGATGTCGAGCCGGTGGGCCTCGCCTCGCGGCAGATCCGCGAGACGGCACGCGGGAATCATCATGACACCTCGGTGCGTATAGCGAAACGGATTGCGGTTAGCGCAACGTCAGTCTGGGGGCCGCCGCGAAGCGTTGTCAAGGAGTTCATCCGCCGGTTTGCACGGGTCACGGCCGTGCTCCCAGGGGCACGCCGAAGCGCCCTCGAAAGCAGGCGTGAGCAGGGCGAACAGGCCCTGTGCGAGGTGCGGGTACGGCCCTGCCCCGGTGCCGTGACCGGGGCAGGGCCGCTTCGCGGGCGGGCGGTCAGAGACCGCGGCCGTCCGTCACAGGAGCACCACCGAACGCAGCACGTCACCGTGGTGCATGCGCTCGAAGGCCTTCTCCACCTCGTCGAGCTGGATCGTCTCGGTGACGAAGGCGTCCAGCGGCAGCCGCCCCTGGAGGTGGAGGTCGATGAGCATCGGGAAGTCCCGGGAGGGCAGACAGTCCCCGTACCACGACGACTTGAGGGCGCCACCGCGGCCGAAGACGTCGAGCAGCGGGAGTTCGAGCTTCATCTCGGGGGTGGGCACGCCGACCAGGACGACGGTGCCGGCCAGGTCGCGGGCGTA
>NZ_JBEZLP010000031.1:0-134956 GCF_040652195.1 Streptomyces sp. NPDC048278 | reverse complement strand
CGCGCCCCTTACGGGGCGCGCCCCGTAAGGGGCGCGGGGAACTGCGCGATCAGCCCCCGTCGGCCCGCAGTGAACGGAAGTGCCTAACCCCGCACGGCGTGCAACAGCGCGGCTCCCAGGGGCAGCGAGTGGCAGGCCACCGGTGTGAAGCCTGCCTCCGCCAGGAGGTGCCCGTAGTCGGCCTCCGTCCGTTCCCGGCCGCCCACGTTGCACAGCATGTGGAGGTCCCAGGCCGCTGCCGCGCTGCCGGGCAGCAGGCGCTCCACGACGAGGAGTTCGGCGCCCGGGCGCATCGCCTCCGCGCAGCGGTGGAGGATGGTGCGGCAGCGGTCGTCGTCCCAGTCGTGCAGGACCCGGGAGAGCAGGTAGGCGTCGCCGCCGGGCGGGACGGACTCCGTGAAGTCGCCCTCGGCGAAGGTGCAGCGGCCGGACAGGTCGGCCAGGTGGGAGCGGGCCGCCGCCAGGGCCTCGGGGCGTTCCAGCAGGACGCCCTCCAGGTGGCCGTGGGCGCGGAGGATCCGGCCGAGCAGGGCACCGCTGCCGCCGCCGACGTCGACGACGCGTCGTACCGCGGAGAAGTCGACGAGGTCCGGTACCGGCGTGAACATCTCCGCGCTCGCGGCCATCGCCCGGTGGAAGAGGTCGCCGAGTTCGGGGCGGGCGGCGAAGTAGCGGAAGTGGTGCTCGCCGTAGCGGTGGGCGAAAGCTTCCTTCCCAGTGCTGACGGCGTACGGGAGGCCCGCGAAGGAGTCGTAGAACGGGCCGCCGTAGAGCAGTGCGAGGGGGTGGAGGGAGTGCTCGGCGTTGGTCCGGAGCGGCTCGCCGAGGGCGGTGAGGTGGTGGGTGCCGTCGGGGGACGCCGTCAGCAGGCCGAGGGTGGCGAGGTAGCGCAGGAGGCGGCGCAGGGCGTCCGGGGCGGTGCCGGTGAGGTGCGCGAGGGCGGTGGCGTCGAGGGCGGGGCGGGCGGCCAGGTGGTCGGCGATGCCCAGTTCGGCCATGGTGCGGACGGCCTGGGTGGCCCAGGCGCCGGTCATGACGCCGAGGAGGGCGAGGGTGGGGTCGGGGAGGGGTTCCTGACGGCCGGGGAGGCGGAGTTCGAAGCGGCGGTGGTCGGTGGTGCGGAAGTAGAGGACGGTGACGTTCTCGTGGTTGTTGTAGCCGCCGCCGTCCGGGACCGCGCCGCCGCGTTCGGTGAGCAGGGTGCGCAGTCCGGCGGGGATCACCCGGCCCGGCGCGGTGACCGCGAAGGCGTGGTGGGACTCGTGGCCGTTGGCCCGTTCGTCGGCGGCGACCGTCTCCAGCGGGGAGCCGGGCGGCACGGGCAGCGCGAAGATCTCCACGGTCCGCCCGGCGACCGGCACGTGCACGATCCCGACCGGGCTGCCCTCGACGGCGGCGCCGTAGCGGCGGGTCAGCCGTCCGCGCACCACCACGCTGGGGGTGACGGGGCCCGGGTCGAGCCCGGCGTCGCGCAGGTCGTCGCGGAGCCCGTCGAGGGAGGCGGGGAAGACCAGTACGGCGGTGTGGTCGTAGCCGAGGTGGCGGGCGACGTCGGCCCGCTCGTCGGCCGTCAGACCGGGCAGCAGCGCGGCGAGTACCTGGTCGGTGTCGTGGTCGCGGACGTGGTCGGCCGCGTGCCGGATCCGGTCCAGGTCGGTTTCCGTCAGACATGCCTGTACGACGGAGAGGTTCATGAAGGGTTCCCGATGATCGTGGGGCAGGGAGAACCGGGGACGGTCGAGTCGGCCCCGGGGGTCAGATGCCGGTGTAGTTCTCGGCGAAGAAGTCCTGGTGGGCGCGGGAGGTGCGCAGGCTCTCCAGGCGGGCGTACTGCAACTGGCGGCCGTAGCGGGCCTCGTCGTCCTGGCCGGCCGGGCCGTGCAGCAGGCCGCTCATCCAGTGCGAGAACTCGTGGGCCCGCCAGACCCGGGGCAGGCTGTCGGCGGCGTACCGGGCGAGGCCGGTCCCGTCGCCGTGGGCGAGCGCCGCTTCGAGGGCGCGGGCCAGCAACTCGGCCTGGAGGACAGCGAGGTTGGCGCCCTTGGCGGCCGAGGGGCTGATGAGTCCGGCGGCGTCGCCGGCCAGCCACAGCCGTCCGCCGCCCGGGGAGTCCAGGACGTCGGAGCGCAGGTCGACGACCGCCTTCTCCAGGACCGGGCCCTGGCGCAGCGGCCCGAACTCGGCGGTCCGCAGCCGGGTCGCCAGCTCCGTCCAGATCCGGTCCTCGCTCCAGTCGGCGGGGTCGGTGCCGCGCGGGCACTGGAGGTAGTAGCGGGTGACGGTGTCCGTCCGTGCCATGTGGCCGGCGAACCCGCGCTCGTGCAGGGCGTATCCGACGGCCTCCAGGCTGGGCGGGGCCGCGACCAGCACGGCCAGCCAGGAGACCCCGTGGTCCCGGCGGGCGGTCCGGGTGCCGCGGGCCGTCAGTGCGGCGCGGCCGGTCCCCCGGTGCCCGTCGCAGCCGGCGACGTACCGCCCGGTGACGTCCGCACCGCCGCGCACCCGCACCCGGGCCTGTGCGGCCTCCTCGGTCACTCCCCCGGCCTCGGCGCCGAACCGGATCTCCCCGCCGCGCCAGAGGAATTCGGCGATCAGGTCCCGTACGAGTTCCTGCTGCGGGTAGACGGTGTGCGGCTCGCCGAGGCCCAACTTGCCGTAGTCCAGGGTGAATTCGCCGCGGTCGCTGCGGAACAGGCAGGTGCCGTGGGTCTTTCCGCGGGCTGCCAGGCCGGCTGCCAGGCCGTGTTCCGTCAGGACGCGCACGGAGTGGGCGGCGAGGAATCCGGCCCGGGCCCTGCCCTCCACCGCGGCCCGGTCGCGGCGCTCCAGGATCACGCAGTCGATGCCGCGGTCCAGCAGCAGGTTCCCCAGTACGAGCCCCGCCGGGCCGGCGCCGACGATCACTACACCGACCTGTGCTGTTGTCATTCCCCGCCCCTGGAGTTGCGCTCTGTCCAGAAGGTTCATATCAGCCGCGACCCTTACATAAGGGGAAGAAGCGGACCAATTACCCCTAAAGGGTTGCCTGGGGTGACGAAAGCTGCCGGAAAAACGGCGGGAAACGGCACGGTGCCCGTCCGCATGTCATGCGGACGGGCACCGGATCGAGCGCCGGGCAGGCCTTGCACCTGCATTTCCCCGCAGGAAGCGGGGCGTCTTTCCTTGGACCACCAACGCAGCACCAGCCACCGTCAGTTGCGGCGACCAGCTCTGTAACGATCATACCGTACGCTGCACGTCGCCCTGCAACTCGGCCTCGATCCCGCCCTTGCTCCCGGCCTCGGCCTCGCTCTCGTCGAGCTTGGTGACCAGACCGCGCAGCACGGGTCCGTACTCGGGGTGGGCGAGGGCGAAGGCCATCTGCGCGACCAGGTAGTCGGCCGGGTTGCCGGTGTCGTACCAGCGGCCCTGGATGACCTGCCCGTACACGGCCCGGCTGCCGGCGTAGGCGTTGATGGCGTCGGTCAGGTACACCTCGCCGGTGCGGTGCTCGTACCAGCGGCGGGTCTGCTCGCGCAGCTCGTCGATGATGCCGGGGGTGACGACGTAGCCGCCGATGGCCGCGTACGGCGAGGGCGCGTCGGCCGGCGCGGGCTTCTCGACCAGGCCGGTGATGCGCAACTGGCCGTCGCCGAGGTCCTCCTTGACGATGGGCACGCCGTAGCGCTGGGAGTCGGCGGGGTCCATCGGCAGCAGGGCGAGGACCGGGCAGCCGGTCTGCTCGTAGGCGCGGATCAGCTGCTGGGCGCGGGGCACCTCGGCGACGAACACGTCGTCGGGCCAGAGCACGAGGACGGGCTCGTCGCCGAAGGAGCGGGCGGCGTTCAGCACGGGCGTGCCGTTGCCGTACGGGCCGTACTGGTCGAGGTAGGTGATGTGCCCCTTGCGGGCCAGCTCGGCGACCTCCTCGACGGCGTCCGCGTAGGCGGTCTTGCCGTCGGCGCGCAGCTGCTCGACGAGTGCCGGGTTGGGCCGGAAGTGGTCCTGGATCAGGCTCTTCCCGCCCGAGACGACGATGGTGATGTCGGTGATCCCGGAGTCCACCAGCTCCCGCACGGTGTGCTCGATCACCGGCTTGTCGCCGACGGGGAGCATCTCCTTCGGCGTGGCCTTGGTCAGGGGCAGCAGGCGGGAGCCCAGTCCGGCGGCGGGGATCACGGCCCTGCGGATCGTCGGGGACATCAGGTCTCTCTCGGTCGGACGGCACGGGGTACGAGGACGCTACCAACGGCCCCTGTGCCGCCCGGGAAACGCCGACCGGCCGGATCACGTCGTCCAGGCCATTTCCGGGCGAAGTCGGGATGAAGAGCGGGAGAGAGGTGTGCTCAGCGCGGCGGCTCCGGGTCCGGGGTGTCGGGGACCGCTCCCGCGGCGTGCAGCCCGGCGATCTCGGCGGGGGCGAAGCCCAGTTCGGCGAGGATCTCGTCGTTGTGCTCGCCGAGGTCCGGCGCCCGTCTCGCCGGCGTCTTCGGGACCCCGCGGAGAGTGACCGGGCTGCCGACGGTCTCCGGCAGCCCGCTGACTCCGGCCAGCGGTACGACGATGCCGTTCTCGCGCAGCTGCGGGTCCCGCGCGGCCTCCTCCGGCGTCTGGATGAGGCTGAAGGTGACGCGTTCCCGGTCCAGCGCGTCCTTCCAGTGGGCGAAGGGCCGGGAGCGGAACGCGGTGTCGAGCAGTTCGGCGAGCGCGGCGGAGTGCTCGGCCAGACCTTCCAGGTCGGAGAACCGGGGGTCCTCGAACAGGTCGGGGTGTCCGAGGGCGCGGGCGAGTCCCTGCCGGCGGATGGGCGAGGCGACCAGCATGAGCCACTCGCCGTCCGCGGTCCGGTAGGGGTTGACCAGCGGGTTCGCCGGGATCTTCCGGTCGTGCAGCTCGAAGGGGGTGCCGTCGGCCAGGGCGCCGGCCACCAGGGTTCCGGTGGCCCAGACGCCCGTGGCGAGCAGGGACGTGCCGACGTCGGCGCCTCGTCCCGTCCGCTCACGGTGGTAGAGGGCGGTCGTGATCGCCGCGTAGACGGCGATGGCGGTCGTGTAGTCGCCGCTGCCCCAGACCGGCACGGTCGGCGGGGCGCCCGCGTCGCGGGTGGAGGCCAGCAGGCCGCTGCGCGACCAGAAGGCGGTCAGGTCGAAGCCCGGCTGCCGGGCGTCGGGGCCGGTGTCCCCGAAGCCGGTGAGGTCGGCGTAGACGACCCTCGGGTTCCAGCCCGAGACCTCCGCGTAGCCGAGGTGCAGCTTCTCGCGGGTGCCGTGCGGGAAGTTGGTGATGACGACGTCGGCCCACTCGACGAGCCGCTTGAGGACCTCGACGGCGTCCGGCGACTTCAGGTCCAGCACCATGCCCCGCTTGTTGCGGTTGGCGAGGTGCCAGCTGTAGTTCGCCCGCGCCTGCGGGCTGGGCGGCACGGAACTCAGCCGCCGCTGGGGGTCGCCCGTCCCCGGCGGCTCGATCTTGATGACGTCCGCCCCGAAGTCGGAGAGCATGGTGGCCGCGGCCGGTGCCGCGATGAACGAGGAGGCGTCGAGGACCTTCAGACCGGTGAAGACGGATACATCGGTCCCGGAGCCGCCGGTCACGGATTCGGTGGTCATCGCGGTCACCTCACGAAGGCGCTCAGGCCGTCGGTGACGGCGCGGCCCACGATCAGGGTCTGGATCTCCCGGGTGCCCTCGTACGAGTAGAGGGCCTCGGCGTCGGCGACGAAGCGGCCGATCTTGTAGTCGAGGATGATGCCGTTGCCGGCCAGCAGCTCCCGGGCCCAGCCGACGCTCTCCCGCATCCGCACGGTGCAGTACGCCTTCGCCAGGGCGGAGTGCTCGTCCTTGAAGATCCCGGCGTCCTGGAGCTGGGCCAGGCGTGTGACCATCCCGCAGGAGGCGGTGGCGTTGCCGAGCATCTTCACCAGCAGGTCCTGGACGAGCTGGAAGCCGCCGATCGGGCGCCCGAACTGCTCGCGCTCCTTGGCGTACCGCAGCGCGATCTCGTAGGCGCCGAACATCACGCCCACGGCCTGCCAGGCCACCCCGCTGCGGGTCTGCCGCAGGATGTTGGCCGTGTCCTTGAACGAGTGGGCGTTCTGCAACCGGTTCGCCTCCGGAACGCGGCAGCCTTCGAGGACGATGTCGGCGTTCTGCACGATCCGCAGCGCCATCTTGTTCTCGATCTTCGTCGCCGTGAACCCGGGGGTGTCCTTCTCCACGACGAAGCCCAGCACGTGGTTGGTCTCGGTGTCCCGCGCCCAGATGACGACCAGGTCGGCGAAGGTCGCGTTGCCGATCCACCGCTTGGCCCCGTCGAGGATCCAGCCGTCGCCGTCGCGGCGCGCGGTCGTCCGCAGGCCGCCGGCCACGTCGGAACCCCCGTGCGGTTCGGTCAGCCCGAAGGCTCCGATCTTCTCGAAGCGGCTCATGGCCGGCAGCCACCGCCGCTTCTGCTCCTCGGAGCCGCAGGCGAGGATCGAGCCCATCGCGAGCCCGGTGTGCACGCCGGAGAAGGTCGCCAAGGAGGCGTCGGCATGGGCGAATTCCAGCGCGAGGAATCCCGAGAGGAGATTGCTCGGCTTCGATTCCGCGGAGTCCGGGTCCGCCCAGTCCACGAGCCCGAGTCCGCCGAATCCCGCGACCAGCTGGAAGGGGAACTCGGCCCGGGCCCAGTAGTCGTCGACGATGGGCGCGGCCTGCGTTTCGAGGAATGCGCGGACGCGCTCGATCCTGGCCCGCTCGCCGTCCGTCAGCAGTTCCTCGAAGGAATAGAAATCGGCGGGAAGCAGCCCTTCGCCCAGGTAGGGGCCGGACGGCGTGGGCAGGGGCGGGGTGGCACCCATGGGCATCTTCCTCCAGCGCTGCGGAACACGGTTGCGGTGTCTCGGTTCTCCGGCGCGATTAGACCCGGATCCCGTGCCGATTCCCGCGAGCCCTCGCCGTTCAGGGGGTGCCCTCGTCGTGGCGAACTACCCTAATGGCCCCTTCGTCCGCCCGTTGTCCGCGATGTCGAACATCGGCCGCCAATTCAGCTGTCTCAACTCACGACTTGACGGCCGCCCATTTTGCGAAACTGACAGCTCGCCTACAGACACCGTTCCTACGGTGCCGTGTCCATGACAGACACCTCAGATGGCGCCCGCATCGTCGGCCGCCGTACCGTACTCGTCGCCACCGGGACGACCGCCGCTGCCCTGGCCGTAGGCGCAGCGGTCTCGACCGAGGCCCCCGCGGCAGCCGCCGCCCCCGACCTCCAGCCGGCCGCCGCGGCGGCGGTCTGCACGCTCACCGAGGAGCAGACCGAAGGCCCCTACTACCTCAACGGGGCGCTGGTCCGCTCCAACATCACCGAGGGCAAGTCCGGCATCACCCTCAACCTCGCCCTCACCGTGGTCAACTCCGCCTGCACCGTCATCCCCAACGCCCTCGTGGAGGTGTGGCACGCCGACGCGCTCGGCGAGTACTCCGGCTACGTCGGCGCCAACGGCCACAGCGAGGCCGACGACGGCACCTTCCTGCGCGGCGGTGTCCTCACCAACTCCAGCGGCGTCGCCAACATCACCACGATCTACCCGGGCTGGTACCGGGGCCGCTGCATCCACATCCACGTGAAGGTCCACACGGGCGTCACCCTGACCTCCGACGGCTCCTTCACCGGCGGTTCGACCCTGCACACGGGCCAGCTCTTCATCAACGAGAGCATCACGACCGCGGTCGCGGCGGTCTCGCCCTACTCGGCCAACACGGTCACCCGCACCACGCTCGCCCAGGACGGGATCTACGACGACGCGGGCGCCTCGTCGGGCCTCATGACCGTCACCGGCTCCACGTCCGCCGGCTACACCGGCACCCTCACCCTGGGCGTCTCGACCTGACGCCCCGGGCCCCGGGGAGACGCGCCCCGGGGCCCGGCTCAGGGTCTGCGACGAAGTGGCAGGTCCACCTCGGCCCGTACGGTCTTGCCCGGTGCGCCGTCGCAGCCCCGCTCCAGCACCTCCCACCGATCGGCCAGCGCGTCCACGAGCACGAGCCCGCGCCCCCCGGCGTCCAGCGGCCCCGACGGCCGCACGTCCCGGGGGCCGGGCGGCCGTCGTTCGGCCCGGGTGTCGGTGACCTCGACCCGCACGCTGCCCGTCACCACCGACAGCCGCAGCTCGAAGTCCCGCCCGGGCACGCGCCCGTGCGTCACGGCGTTCGCGGCCAGCTCCGCGACGATCACCGACACCTTGTCGATCACCTCCGCCGACGCGAACCGGCCACCCCACGCATGGAGTTGGGCAACAGCGAGATGCCTCGCCAGCCGGGCGCCCCGCGGGGTGCCACTGAGCCGCTGGGCGAGTGTTCGACTGACGGTGACGGTGGTGGGGGGTGCGTCCATGCCCCCAATCTGCCGCCTGGCACGGCTGGTTCTCCAGGTCCCGGCCGTGTACTCCCCGCGCGCGTACTCGGTGACCGACTGGACTGTACTGGTCACCTTCCGTGACCATGAGTCCGGGAGGTGGCCTACGTGGGCGACGGAGTCGAGCCGGAGTCGTCGGACAGTCTGCGGACTTTCGGGGCGGTGGTCCAGGCCTTGCGCGAACACGCGGGGCTGAGCAGGGAGGAGTTCGCCGAGCGGGTGCGGTTCTCGAAACACACGGTGGCATCCGTGGAGTTGGGCCGCCGCATGCCGGACGAGTCCTTCGTGGAGGCGGCGGAGGAGGCCCTCGGCAACACGGGGGCCTTACGACGGGCGGCGGGGTATGTGGCGCGGCAGCCGGGGCTGGCGGCTTGGTTCCGGCGGTGGGCGCGGATGGAGGCGACGGCGATCAGCCTCTACACCTACGAATGCCGGGTCGTGCCCGGCCTGTTGCAAACGGAGGCCTACACGCGGGCGGTCTTCCTGAGCGTTCCGCCGATCCCCAACGATCAGAAACTGGACGATCGGGTGGCCGCACGCGCGGCCCGACAGGATCTGCTGTCCACCCGGCGGGAGCGGCCGTGCGCGTTCAGTTTCATCGTCGAGCAGGCCCTGCTGGAACGACGAACGGGCGGCCACGAAGTGACACGAGAGCTGCTCGACCACCTACTGGAGGTGATTGACCAGCATCGGAACGTGGAGATCCAGGTCATGCCGCTGCGGCAGCCAACACACGCAGGCCTGGACGGCCCGTTGCAGCTGCTTGAGACCCCCGAGAATCAGTGGTTCGCTTATTCGGAAGGACAGAAGAACGGCCGCCTCATCGCCGACCCGAAGGAGATCAGCGTCCTCCACCAGCGATATGGAAAACTGCGCGCGCAGGCCCTCAACCTCCGGGACTCCAGGGCCCTGTTGGAGCAGATGCGAGGAGCGCTATGAGCACGTCCGAACTGACCTGGTTCAAGAGCAGCTACAGCAGCGGCAGCGAGGGCGACTGCGTCGAGGTCGCTCTCCAGTGGCACAAGTCGAGCTACAGCAGCGGCGGTGACGGCGACTGCGTCGAATTCGCCGCCTGCCCCACCACCATCCACATCCGCGACTCCAAGGACCGGCAGGGTCCCCAGCTGGCCCTCTCCCCCGCCACGTGGGCCAACTTCCTCACGCACGCCGGGAAGCGGCTGTCCTGACCTGCTTGAACCAGGCGTCCGACACGGTCTTCGGAACCGTGCCGGTCAGGCCGCCCTCCTTGGTGAAGGCGAGTGCCCCGCTGTAGGCGCCGCCGCCACAGCCGTCGGACTGGTGGCTGAGCCTCTTGTCGGTGGACGCGTCGATGAAGGGCTTCGTGCTGCCCTTGCGGGTGACCCGGAAGCGGACCGTGCCGAGGTCGGGGCCGATGTCGTCCGGCAGCGGCAGACGGACGCTCGTGACGTCCTCGGCCGGTATCCGGTCCTCGACGCACCTGCCGTGCGCACAGAGCCGGACGGAGGCTCCGGCGAGACCGTCGTAGCCGTCCTGCGCGAAGAACACGCCGACCTGGGCCACCACACCGACACCGCCGCAGGGTTCCGCGTTCCCCGCGCACCCGGACAGGCCGACGAAGAGCGCGACGGCACCGCCGACCACCCGCGCGTACCGGACCGGATTCAGCACTGCTTCCCCCTTTGTGACCTGCCCATCATCACCCACAGCGGCGGTGCGATGATCGCCGCATGAAACATCGAAGACGGGCCCTGCTCGCCCTCCTCACGGTCGGCCTCCTCACCTCGTGCTCCGGCGGGGGCACGGCTCTGGACGGCAGCTCGCAAGCGGGCGCGATCGCCGAGAACGACCACGCCCGGGTCGGCGACGAGTACTGGGTGGCGATGCCGCCGTTGTCGAACAAGACGGGGAAACCGCTCACCGTCGTCGACGCGAAGATCGTCCATGTGCCGGCCGGGCTGCGTGTCACGGGTTACCGGGTGGACACCGCCGTCGAGGGTTACCTCATGGGGACGTCACCCGTCGCCCCCACGGACGAGGTCAGGGCCGGTCCGGTCCGGGTCGCGGCGCACGACCAGTCGGACCAGTACTACGAGGCCCGGGTCAAGGTGACCGGAGCCGTGCACGGGGACCTCACCGACTGCCGCTTCACCTACCGGCAGGGCTCCACCACACACCAACAGGACATCGGCTGCGACACCCGGATCCGCCTGGAAAAGCCCCTCTGAGGCGGTCGTCCCGCATACGAAACGGCTGTTGACAGTACGAACCGGAAGGACACCGCGTGACACCGCAGATCCTGCGTGCCAAGGACAGGACGCCCGCGCCCTGGAAGAACGGTGGAGGCGTGACATCGCAGGTCGCGGTTGATCCGCCGGGCGCGGGGACGGACGATTTCGTATGGCGGGTCAGCGTCGCCGACGTGGCGTCCAGCGGACCGTTCTCCGCGTTTCCCGGAGTCGACAGGATCATCACCGTCGTCGGCGGACCGGGCATGTCCCTCACCGTCGACGGGGTCCCGCACGTGATCGACGCGCCGTACGAGCCGTTCGCCTTCCCCGGTGACGCGGTCACGGAGTGCCGGCTGCTCGACGGGCCGATCGTCGACTTCAACGTGATGGTCCGGCGTGCCGGGATGACAGCGCGGGTCCGCGTGGTGCGCTCCGACACATCCGTACGGGCCGCTGCCGGGACCCGTGTTCTGGCGATCGTCCTGGACGGGTCGGCCGAACTCCAGCGGGCCTCGGTCCGCCTCGGCCGCCTCGACGCGGTCCTGCTCCCGGAAGGGGACGGTGACAGCTTCGGAGTGGAGGGGGTCCTGGCGATCGTGGACCTCGTTCCGGGCACCGGAGTCGGTGAGGAGCAGCTTCATCGAGCCCCCGCCGGGTAGGGTCGCCGTTCGATGGCAGGATAGGCGGCTGGCGATAGGATCGTGCCATGTCCGCCGACATCGACTTTCTGTCCAGCCGCCCGCACCGGGTCGTCGTGCTCGCCCTCGACGGGGTCTATCCCTTCGAGCTGGGGATTCCGAACCGGGTCTTTCCGTGTGTGCCCGGTGCCTACGACGTGGTGACGTGTGCGGCGACGGAGGACCGGACCGTGGCGACCAGTGCCGACTTCACCGTCACCGTCGGGCACGGGCCCGAGGCGCTGGAGAGCGCGGACACGGTGGTCGTACCGCCGTACGACATGGCGCGGATCACGCAGGAGCTGCCCGGACCGGTCGCCGACGCGCTGGCGCGGATCCGGCCCGGGGCCCGGATCGTCTCGATCTGCACGGGGGCGTTCGCGCTCGCGGCGGCCGGGATGCTCGACGGGCGGCCGGCGACGACGCACTGGGCGCTGGCGCCGCGGTTCCGGCGGATGTTCCCGTACGTCGACCTGGATCCGGACGTGCTGTTCATCGACGACGGTGACGTCCTGACCTCGGCGGGTGCGGCCTCCGGCGTCGACGTGTGCCTGCACGTCGTGCGCTCCGACCACGGCAGCGCGGTCGCCAACAGCGTGGCCCGGCAGTGTGTCGTACCGCCCTGGCGGGACGGCGGACAGGCGCAGTACATCGAAGCGCCGGTGCCGGACGAGGGGGCCACGGGCACGGCGGCCACCCGGGCGTGGGCGCTGGAGAACCTGGAACGGCCGCTCGCGCTGCGGGAGCTGGCCGAGCACGCCCGGATGAGCCGCCGCACCTTCGCCCGCCGGTTCCAGGAGGAGACGGGGACCAGCCCCGGGCGCTGGCTGATCCAGCAGCGGGTACGGCGCGCCCGTGACCTCCTGGAGACCAGCGAGCTGTCGGTCGACCGCATCGCCGCCGAGGTCGGCTTCGCCACCGGCACCTCCCTGCGGCAGCACCTGCACGCGGCGATCGGCGTCTCCCCGCAGGCCTACCGCAACACCTTCCGGGCCACGGCCGTGAGCAGGGTCTGAGCCCGCAGGGTCTGAGCCCGCAGGGCCGGGGCGGGCAGGGTCCCGCCCCGGCGCGAGGTCCCGTCGCCGGGACGCGTGGCGCCGGGGCGGGCCGACGGGCTACTTGGCGGGGCACTGCTTCCAGGCGAGGTGGTAGACGGTGCTGATCTCGCCGTCGGTGGAGTCCATGGTCATGAAGCTGACCTTGCCGGGGTTCGCGCTCCCGGCGTTCACCCGCAGCTCGGTGTTGATGTTGAAGTTGCGCTGGACCCCGCAGGGCGCCCAGACCAGCTGGGCCCAGTCGGTGGTGTCGGTGGCCTCCCAGTTGTCGTTGTAGGGGCCGGTGAAGGGGTGGTTGGCGAACGCGGTGTTCGGGGAGCCCTGGAAGTAGTACGAGGCCCGCTGGGTGCCGGTGGCACCCGGCTGGAGCGACGCGAAGCCGCGGTAGTCGGCGCTGGCGATGGCGTAGGTGAAGCCGCCCGGCACGTGGACGACCAGGTTGAGCTGGCAGTTGCGGCGGAAGACGGTCGGGTCGGAGTTGCCCCCGGCCTGGGCGAGGTACGCGCTGTAGGTGACGGTGAAGGCCTCGTTGTCCTCGGACACGGCGACGGCCGTGGTCCCCTGCGGACAGCCGGAGCCGTTCACCGTGGCGACGTTGATGACGATCTTGTCCGGCGGCGGGTCGTCGAAGACGGGCGACGACGAGGCCTGGGCCTGAGCGGGCAGCCCGGCGGTGAGCAGCGCGGCCAGCGCTCCGCCGAGCAGGAGTCCGTGTCTCCTGGGTCCCATGATTTCTCCGGTTCGGTGATTCGAGTGGGGGGTTGCACCCGCGGCCGTCCGGGACTCAGCTTCGTAGTTCACCTTTGAAGAAACTGTGTGTTTCCTGTGAAGGCCGGGGCGCTCGCATCGTAGGAAGCCCCAGCCGAACCGGTCAGGGCGAACTCCGGCCATTCACAGTCCCGGATTTCACACCCCGCCCGAGGCTCAGGGGTTCTCCCAGGCCGCCGGTTCCGCCGCCAGGGCCCGGACCGGCTCCGGCAGGGCGTCCGCCGCGATGTCCGCCACCGTGACGCCTTCGAGGATCCTGCGGACGTTGGCACGCAGGGCGATCCACAGGGGCAGCAGCGGCTGGGCGGTGCCGGTGTAGGCGAGGCCCGTCGGGCGTTCGCCGCGCACCGAGACGATCGGGCCGTCCACCGCGCGGATCAGGTCGGCCACGGTGATCGCGGACGCCTCCCGGGCCAGCCGGTAGCCGCCGCCCCCGCCACGCCGGCTGTCGACGATCCCGGCGCGCCGGAGGTCACCCAGAATGCCCTCAAGGAACTTGTGCGGGATGTCCTGGGCGCCGGCGATCTCCTCCGCCTTCACGGGGGCCTCACCCTGCCGTACGGCGAGCTCCAGAACCGCCCGTACCGCGTAATCCGCTCGTGCCGAGATCCTCATGCGTCCATTGTGGGGCGTCCTCCCGTGGACAATGGCCGCACCCGCGCCCCGTAAGATCGCCCGGGAGGATCCCTTGGCGCTCAGCAGACGTACCTTCAGTGCCCTCGCCGGCTCGACCGCGCTCGGTTTCGCCCTGGGCGGCAGCGGCGGCCCCGGGGCGCCCGCGGCCTACGCGGCCCGCAGCGTGCCGACCGGACCGGCACCGGCCGCGCCGAGAGCCGACGGCCGGCGGCACACCATCGGCTACGACCAGTACTCCCTCGTCGTGGACGGGCGGCGGCTGGTGGTCTGGTCCGGCGAGATGCACCCCTTCCGCCTCCCGAGCCCGTCCCTGTGGCGGGACGTCCTGGAGAAGATGCGGGCGCACGGCTACAACACCGTCAGCATCTACGCGGCCTGGAACTACCACTCCCCCGCGCCCGGGACCTACGACTTCACCGGCGTCCGCGACCTCGACCTGTTCCTGCGCACCGCCGCGGAGACCGGCCTGTACGTCATCGTCCGCCCCGGCCCCTACATCAACGCCGAGGTCGACGCCGGCGGCTTCCCCGGCTGGCTCACCGCCACCGCGGGCGCCGCCCGGGGCACCGACCCGACCTACCTCGGCCACGTCGACCAGTGGCTGACGGCCGTCAACCGCATCGTCCGCCACCACCAGCACACCGACGGCGGCGGCACCGTCCTGCTCTACCAGATCGAGAACGAGTACGACGGCCACGTCTCCGACCCCAGCGGCCCCGCCTACATGTCCCACCTGTACAAGAAGGTGCGGGCCGACGGCATCGACGTCCCCCTCTTCCACAACGACAAGGGGCGCAACGGCTACTGGATCCCCGGCTCCTTCGACACCGGCGGCGAGAAGGGCAAGTGGCTGTACGGCTTCGACGGCTACCCCTCGCCCTCGCAGCCCCCGCCGGACTGGGGCGACTTCGGGATCGGCGGCCTCAAGGGCGGCGCGACCGCGAGCCCGCGCACACCCGGGTTCGTGCCGGAGTACGGGGGCGGCTGGTTCGACCCGTGGGGCGGCGTCGAGTTCGGCGGCAAGGGCTACGCCGAGTCCCGGCGCACCCGGGACGCGGCCTACGAGCGCCGCTTCTACCTCACCAACCTCGCCAACGGCCTCACCCTCCACAACGTCTACATGACCTACGGCGGCACCACCTGGGGCTGGCTGCCGGCGCCGGTCGTCTACACGTCGTACGACTACGGCGCCGCCATCGACGAGGCCCGCAACGTCACCACGAAGATCGCGCCGATGCACCAGCTCGGCCACCTCCTGCAACGCGTCCCGGACTTCGCGAAACTGGACCGCGCGGCCGACGTCCACGTGGCCGGCCTGAAGACGTACCACCTCACCAACCCCGACACCCAGGCGCACGTCTACGTCCTGCGCAACGACAGTGCCGAAGAGGTCACCTCCACCCTGCGGACCGCCGACGGCGACGACGTGGACCTGACCGTCGCGCCGCACGACGCCCGGCTCGTCACCACCGGCCTCTCCCTCGGCAAGCGAAGGCTGCGCTACTGCACCGCCCAGCCGATGTTCGTGCTCACCGCGGGACGCCAGGACATCGCCCTGTTCACCGGCCGCTACGGCGAGATGGCGCACCTCGTGCTGGAGTGCCCGACCGAGCCGTTCGTCCAGCGCCTCGACGCGGAGGCGGCCTGGGTCTACGACCAGGGCGTCCTGCACGTCACCGCGCCGCTCGGGCAGGGCGGACTCACCCGGGTCCTGGTCCAGCGCGGCGACTCCGACACCCCGCTGCTCCTCCTCTTCGCCGACGACGCGACCTCCGTCCGGCTGTTCCCGTACGACACCCCGTCCGGCACGCTCCTCGCCTACGGCCCGGCGCTGCTGCGCCACGCGCAGCTCGACGGGTCGGCGGTCCACCTCACCGGGGACATCGTCGGGACGAGCGGCGTGGAGGTCTGGGGACCCCGCGGGATCACCTCGGTCACCTGGAACGGGCAGCCGGTACCGACCCGGGTGACCGTCTCGGAGAGCCTGGTCGCCCTGTCCGAGATGCCGGCGGCACCGCGCCCCGCGCTGCCGGTCCTCACCGGCTGGCGCCGCAGGACCGAGAACCCCGAGGCCGCGGCCGGCTTCGACGACTCGGCGTGGCAGGCCGCCGACAGGAAGACGTCGTACAGCACGACGGCCGTCCCGGCGGGTCAGCCGGTGCTCTTCGCCGACGACTACGGCTTCCACTACGGAGATGTCTGGTACCGGGGACGGGTGGAGGGCGACCTGTCGGACCTGGAGTCGGTCTCGCTCGCCTACAGCACCGGCACCCAGGGCATGCTGATGGCCTGGCTGGACGGGGTGCCGCTGGGCTCGCACCGGATGCCGGTGCCGGACGCCAAGACGGTACGGAAGGGGAGCTGGGCGGCCACGGCCGAGTTCACCGCCGACGCGTTGAAGAAGCTGAAGAAGAAGCAGCGGGAGAAGCCGGGGCACGTGCTGTCCGTGCTGGTGCGGCGGATGCAGCACGACATGGACGGGGGGTCGCTGGACACCCACAAGGTGGCGCGCGGGCTGACCGCCGTCTCCTTCAAGGGGGTCTCGCCGAAGGTGAGCTGGCGGATCCAGGGGGCGGTGGCACCGGATCCGGTGCGGGGGCCGCAGAACAACGGCGGGCTGTACGGGGAGCGGGAGGGCTGGCACCTGCCCGGGTTCGCCGACGGCGGGTGGGAGGCGGTCGCCCTTCCCCGCGCCGACCAGGGGATGGGGGTCACCTGGTACCGGACCGGGTTCCGGCTGTCCGTGCCGGGCGGGGTGGACGCGTCGGTGGGGCTGGTGCTGGAGGACGATCCGGCGCGGGCCTATCGGGTGCAGATCTTCTTGAACGGGTGGAACCTCGGGCAGTACGTCAACGATGTGGGGCCGCAGCACACGTTTGTGCTGCCCAACGGGATCTTGCGGACTCGGGGGGCCAACACGTTGGCGTTGGCTGTGCTGGCGGATGGGACATCCGAGGTCGGTCCTGGTGCGGTACGGCTTGAGCTGCTTGGCAGTTCGGTCGGGGGAGTTTCCGTGGAGACGGTTCCCTCCCCCGGCCGTTAGCTGCGGGTTGTACGTGGTTGCTCGCGCCCACGCGGCGGAGCCGCAAATCGACACAGCCCCGCGCCCCTCAAAGCAAAAACAAGGGGCGCTGCGCCTTAGGCCAGTCGGATCGTGTTCCAGGACAAGGGTTCGAGGACGGCGGTGAGGGTGCCGTCGTTCAGAGTCGTGCCCTCGGCTGCGTGCGGCGTGACCCGCTCCGGGTCCTCCAGGGTGTTGCGGGCGTCGGGGTCGGTGTCCGCGAGGACGCTGTGTTCGGTGACCTGGGTCAGGGCGAGGCCGCTCAGGGCGATTTCGAGGGGCAGGGCTTCGGTCCGGCTGCGGTTGACGGCGAAGACCGTCACCGTGCCGTCCTCGGCCCTGACCGCCGTGGCGTGCAGGAGGTCCGTCTCGCCGTACTTCTTGGTCTCGTGGGTCGGTGAGTCCACGCGGACGTCCAGGACCTGGCCCCTGCCGTACCGCGACGCCTGGGCGAAGGGGAAGAACGTCGTCTGGCGCCAGGCCGGGCCGCCGGGCTCCGTCATGATCGGGGCGATGACGTTGACCAGCTGGGCCAGGCAGGCGACCGTGACGCGGTCCGCGTGCCGGAGCAGGGCGATGAGGAGGGAACCGAAGACCACCGCGTCCAGGACGCTGTAGTTGTCCTCCAGGAGGCGGGGGGCCTCGGCCCAGTCCCGGTCGGCGGAGTTCTCGATCTCGTGCCACCGCGAGGTGTACCAGACGTTCCACTCGTCGAAGGAGAGGTTGATCTTCTTCTGGGACTTCAGGCGCGCGCCGATGTGGTCACAGGTGGCGACCACGTTCTCGATGAAGGACTCCATGTCGACGGCGGAGGCCAGGAAGGAGTCGAGGTCGCCGTCGTGGGGCTCGTAGTAGGCGTGCAGGGAGATGTAGTCGACCAGGTCGTACGTCTCGGCGAGGACCGTCGCCTCCCACTCGGCGAAAGTCGGCATGGACTGGCTGGAGGAACCGCAGGCGACCAGCTCCACGGACGGGTCCATCTGGCGCATGGCGCGGGCCGTCTCGGCGGCGATGCGGCCGTATTCCTCGGCGGTCTTGTGGCCGGTCTGCCAGGGGCCGTCCATCTCGTTGCCCAGGCACCAGACCTTGATGCCGAAGGGGTCCTTGTCGCCGTGGGCGGCGCGGAGGTCGGAGAGGGCGGTGCCGGAGGGGTGGTTGGCGTACTCCTGGAGTTCCAGGGCCTCCGCCACGCCCCGCGTGCCGAGGTTGATCGCCATCATGGGCTCGGCCTGCGGGCCGACCTTCTTCAGGAAGGCGATGTACTCGGAGAGGCCGAAGCGGTTGGTCTCCGTCGACCGCCAGGCGAGGTCGAGGCGGCGGGGGCGGTCCTCCACCGGGCCGACGGAGTCCTCCCACTTGTAGCCGGAGACGAAGTTGCCGCCCGGGTAGCGGAGGGTGGTGACGCCGAGTTCCCGGACGAGGTCGAGGACGTCCTGGCGGAGGCCTTCGGGGTCGGCCGTGGGGTGGGTCGGTTCGAAGATGCCGGTGTAGACGCAGCGGCCTAGGTGCTCGACGAAGGAGCCGAAGAGGCGGGGGTTGACTTCGCCGGTGGTGAAGGCGGGGTCGAGGGTGAAGCGGGCGGTGCGCAATGTTCGCCTTTCGGGGGGAGTACTTGTGTTTCGTGGGCGGGTGCGGGTGCATCGTGGCTGGTCGCGCAGTTCCCCGCGCCCCTGGGTTGGCTGCCCCTAGGTCAGTTTCGGCCAACCGGTCTTTGTCCAACCGAGCGGGTTCAGCCCCAGCTTCGGGGTGCCGTTGTCGTCGGCGTCGTAGTAGTGGTAGGCCAGCCAGGTCTTGCCGTGGGTGCGGAACGTCGATTCGCCGCCTGGGCCTACGTAGCGGCCGTGGGAGGACAACAGCAGGTCGCCGCCTCCGGCCAGCATCGGCGTTCCCGTGCTGTCGACGTACGGGCCCGTCACCGTTGTCGAGCGGCCCACTCTGATCTTGTACGTCGAGTTGACGCCCGCGCAACAGGCGTCGTACGAGGCGAAGAGGTAGTAGTAGCGGCCGTGGTGGAGGATCGAGGCGCCTTCGACGGCGTAGGGGGCGTCGGGGCGGGTGGCCAGGTGGGCGACGGTGGCGCCGCGGATCGCCTTGCCTGTCGTGGGGTCGAGCTCCACCATGCGGATGCCGGTCCAGTAGGAGCCGAAGGCCATCCAGACCTTGCCGTCGGCTCGGGTGATCGCCGGGTCGATGGCGTTCCAGGGGTCGGTCGTGTCGGAGGTGAAGGCGGGGCCGTGGTCGGTCCAGGTGCCGGGGAGGCCGGTCGGGGAGGTGGCGACGCCGATCGCCTCCTGGTTGGTACCCCAGGAGGAGACGACCGCGTAGTAGAGCCATTGACGTCCTCGCCCGCCCGAGAGCTGGCGATTCCGGCCTGCACCACGTGGTGGCACATCCGCGGGTTCCTGCTTCAACGGCCGCTGCCACGATTTTCGCGTGGTCTTACGCGGGCCTCCACCGGCCTGACTTCCCGCCCGTCCGGCGGTAGGTCCGCCAACTATGTTGTCGGACAGGGGGACTTTAGCAGCGGCGCTGCCTGCAGAGGAGACACCGATGCCGATCCGACCTACGTCTTCACCCTTATGAGTGAAGCGCATCAACTCGGGGCTCCTCACTGGCCGGCCAATCCCGTGTGGGCGACGCCCGCCACGATCTGCCGCTGGAAGAAGACGAAGACGACGATCAGCGGCAGACCCGCCATGAGGCCGCCGGCCATGAGCTGGGCCCACTGGATGCCGTAGGAGTTCATGACGGTCGCGATGCCGTTCGGCATGGTCATCAGGTCGGGGTTGTTGGTCACCATGTACGGCCACAGGAAGTTGTTCCACGAGGCGATGAAGGTGAAGATCCCGACCGCGGCGAGGGAGGGGCGGGAGAGCGGGACGACGATGGTGAAGAAGATCCGCCAGCGCCCGGCGCCGTCGATGAAGGCGGCCTCCTCCAGTTCGCGCGGGATGCCCTGGAAGAACTTGTAGAGGATGTAGACCATGGCCGCCGGAGCGCACTGCGGCAGGATCATGCCCCAGTAGGTGTCGACCATGCCCATCTGCTGGACGGTGGTGAACAGGGGGACGCCGAGGACCGCCGGGGAGATCATCAGGCCCGTCATCACCAGGCCCATCAGGACGGTCCGGCCCCTGAACTCGGTGCGGGCGAAGCCGTAGCCGGCGAGGGCGGCGACGGTGACCACGACGGCCGTGACCAGGATCGACACCACGAGGGAGTTGACGAACCAGTTCGATATGTTGCCGGTCTGCCACAGGGCCTTCCACGCCTGGCCCGTCCACACCCTGGGCAGCCAGTGCGGCGGGATCTCGGCGGCCTCGGCCTCGGACTTGAACGAGGTGAACAGGGCCGCGGCGATCGGTGCCACGAAGACGGCGGAGACGGCGACGCCGAGGAGGGTGAGGACGATCTGGCCGGGTGTCCAGGGCCTGCGGGTCCGCAGGCGGGGCTCGGGGCGGATCTGGGTGGTGGTCATCGGGTGGCCTCCTCACGGTTGCGCAGCAGCGCCATGCGGCCGAGGGCGACGGTCGCGATGATCACGAAGAAGATGACGGACATCGCGGAGGCGTAGCCCACGCGGTAGCTGGTGAAGCCCTGTTCGAGGGTGTACTGGACGAAACTGCGGGTGGAGAGTTCGGGGCCCGGGCCGAAGTCCATCATCACCACCGCCTGGTCGAAGAGCTGGAGCGAGGCGAGGACCTGGAGCGCGATCACCAGGCCGGTGATGTGGCGCAGCATCGGCAGGGTGATGTGGACCGTCCGCTGCCAGGCGTTGGCCCCGTCCAGTCTGGCGGCCTCGTAGAGGTGGTCGGGGATGCCCTGGAGAGCGGCGAGGTAGAGGAGGAAGGAGAAGCCGACCGTCCACCACAGGGTGGTGACGACGATGGCGAGCATCGCGTACGACTTGTCGGTCAGCCAGGGGGTGCTGAGCCCGAAGGTGTCGTTGAAGAGGCCGATGCCCTGGGTGAACAGCCACTGCCAGATGTTGCCGGCGACCGTGGACGGGAGCAGGAACGGGGCGAAGAAGCAGAGGCGCCAGAGCCACTTGCCGCGCTCGATGTGGTGGGCGAGCATCGCGAGCAGGAAGGCGAGGACCGTGATGGCCGGGACGACGAGCAGCGTGAAGTAGGCGCTGTGCCCGAGCGCGTCCCACATCGCCTGGTCGTGCAGCGCCTCGCGGTAGTTGTCGAGGCCGACGAAGCTCGCGCCGTCGCCGGAGATGTTGGCGTCGGTGAGGCTGAGGTAGACCCCGCGCAGCAGCGGCCAGACCACGAAGAGCGCGAACAGGGCCAGGAACGGGGCGACGAACCAGCCCCCGTGCTGGAAGCCCTGCCTGCGGCGGAGGGTCGCGGAGGCGGCGGCGGTCCTCGCCCGCACCGGTGCGACGACGGTCTCTGCGCTGGTCGTCATGTGGCCGTACCTCCCTGCGCGGCGGTCCTGCCGTCCATCGGGTTCTTCGAGGCGAGGAGCTTGACCAGGTGCTTCCTCATGGTCTGCGCGGCGGCGGGCGGCTTGGCCGAGCCCATCGTCGAGGAGACGACCACCGGGCCGAGGTCCTGGGCGAGGACGCCGGTGGAGCCCGCGAACCACACCTTCGGCTCGGTGGCCTGGTGGTACATCGCGGAGGCGTACTCGTTCTGCGGGGTGAGCTTCTTGTAGGCGGCGGTGGACAGCGTCGGCGTGTACGCGGGGATGTGGCCGCCGGCCGCCCACTGGACGGCGTGCGTGACGACGTACGCGGCCAGTTCGTGCGCGGCCTCGTTGGTGGCGCCGCCGCGGCCCGACTGGTGCGGCAGGACGAAGGAGTGCGACTCGGCGTGGGTGGCCTGCCTGCCGAAGACGGGCGGCAGCGGGGTCGCGCCGTAGTCCAGCTTCGCGCCGGAGAAGACGGGCACCGACCAGTTGCCCTCCCAGGTGAAGGGGGCGCCGTTGATGAACTGTTCGCCGGTCGGCGCGCCCGGGATGACGTATCCGTCGGTGACGTGTTTGCGGAAGAACTCCAGGACCTGGGTGGCCTTGTCGGTGTCGAAGAGGACCTCGGTGTTGGCGTCGTTGAACCACTTGCCGCCGAGCTGGGTGTAGAAGGCGACGAAGAACCACCACTGGAAGTTCTGGTCGTTGGTCCACAGGCCGATGGTCTGGAGGCCCTTCTTCTGCACCGCCTTCGCCTTCTTCAGGACGTCGAACCAGTCGTCGGTGGAGGTGACCGGGACCATCAGGCCGTCGTCGCCGAGCAGGCCGGCCTTCTTCAGGACGTCCTTGCGGTAGAAGCAGAGCTGTACGTGGATGTCGAGCGGGAGGGCGTAGAGCTTGCCGTCGATGACGCCGCGGTTCCACAGCGCGGGGCTGTAGTCCGCCTCGCGGACCCCGTACCTGGCGAGGAGGTCCAGGTCCCACGGGTCGAGGAGGCGGCCCGGGGAGAAGCCGGCGACCCGGCCCATGTGCATGACGCCGAGTTCGGGGGCGCGGTTGCCCGCGGCGGCCATGGCGAGTTTGGTGTAGAAGGGGTTGCCCCACTGGAGGGTGGAGTCCTTCACGTCGATGCCGGGGTGTTCCTCGCGGAAGGCGTCCAGCATCGCGATCATGTTGGCGCCGTCGCCGCCGCTGAAGAGGTTCCAGTAGCGCACCCGGGTGTCCGCGCCGGAGGCGAGCGCGTCGGCGCCGGTCCCGAGCGCGGCGAAGCCGAGGCTGCCCGCGACCGCCAGCCCGCCTGCCGTGCCCAGTAGTTGCCTGCGATTCAGGCCAGGTCGTCCCATGCCCTGCCCTTTACTGTAGAAGTCCCCATGTGTTCGAAATCTCGGATCGCGCTCGTAACTTCGAACGGGACCGTAAAATCGAAGCGCTTGCGCGTCAATGGGTGCGGCGCGACTTTCCTGCATCGACCATCCGTCGTCATGTGAACTACCGCTCGAACTGGCGCCCTCGGACGCGTAGTCTCGGTCGGGCCGACGCGAGCGCGGTGACCGCCGTCGGGGCGGTGCGAAGGGGGAGCGATGGACTTGGCCGGCGCGCGGCACCGGTGGGCCCGGATCGCCGCGAGGCTGCGGCGCTCCCGGCCGGCCGCGGAGCTGCGGCGGTCCCGGGCGAACGCGCGAATGCGCCGGCTCACCGCCGACCTCGCCGCCGCCGTCCGCGCCAGGCCCCGGAGACCCGCCGGCGTACGGGAGTTGTGCCGGGCCCTGTGCGACGAGATGAGCCTCGGACGCGCCGGGCGGCCCGTCGAGCTGCGTTTCGAACGGTTCCCCGACGAGATCGAGGTCACCGGACTGTGGGTGGAGTTCCAGGACTTCGACCTGGTGATCATCGAGGAGCGGGCCGAGGCCATGCAGCAACTGGTCATCCTGGGACACGAGTTGTGGCACCTGCACGCACGGCACGCACACCACCACGCCGCCGTGGCGAACGCGCTCGCCGGCCGGCCTGGCTGGGACTCCGTCGCCCTGACCGTGGCCGCCCGCAACGGCTCCCGGGAGGCCGACGAGGCCGAGGCCGACGACTTCGGGCACCGGCTCGCCGCCGCGTTCCGGCCCTTCCTGCCCGGACGGGGCGGCGAGGCGCCGCCCGATCCGGTCCAGCGGTCCCTCGGCTACCGCGGGCGTGAAGGCGGAGCGCGGTGACCCACTCCCCCTACCCTCCGCTGGCCGAGGGCCCGCCCGCGTTCTTCACCGGGCTGTACATCTCCTTCTGGCTCCCGGGCCTGGTGCTGACCGCGGCCCTGGTGATCAAGCTGCCCAGCATCCTCAAACTCTGGCGGGACCCGCTGCTGCGCGCCGTCGGCGGCCTGCTGCTGTTCGCCTGCGCCGTGTTCGCCTTCGCCGCTCCTGCCACCATCGCCTGGACCAACCGGGTCACGGGCGTCCCGAACATCTCGGCGCCCCTGGTGTACTCCCTGATCACCGCGCTGTCCGCGTCCTGGCTGCTGCTGGTCGTGCACTGGCGCAACGGCCACACCGACCGCCGCGAGCAGACCCGGCGCGCGACCCGCTGGGTGGTCTGCGTCTACGCGGCCGTGGTCGTCGCCCTGTGGGTGCTGTTCGCGCTCGCCGACGTGCCCGTGGAACAGGTCCGGAACCTGGACACCTACTACGCCGGTACGCCGTTCATGCGCGAGGAGATCCTGCTCTACCTCCTCGCCCACACCGTGGCCTGCGCGATCACCACCCGGCTGGTGTGGAACTGGATCCGCACCGACGGCCTCGACGCCTGGCTGCGCTGGGGGCTCCGGTTCCTCGGCATCGGCTACGCGACGAACCTGCTCTTCAGCGCGGCCAAGTTCACGGCCGTGGTGGCCCGCTGGACCGGTCACGACCTGGACTGGCTGAACACGAACATCGCACCGTCGGCCGCCTGCATCGCCGCCACGTTCGTCGCGATCGGCTTCATCGTCCCGCACGCCGGCCAGTACTTCCACGACCGCTGGCTGGTACGCCGCCGGCACCGCGCCCTCAAGCCGCTCGCCCGGCTGATGCGGAGCGTCACCGGCGGCCGGGAACCGCTCGCCCTGCGCGCCACCGCCGAGATGCGCCTGCTGCGCCGCGAGACGTACATCCGCGACGCGCTCCTGCAACTCTCCCGGTTCCTCGACGAGAACCTGCGCGGCCGGGCCCACGACGCCGCGCTCGCCCTCGGCCACGAGCCCGGCCGGGCCCGGGCCCTCGCCGCCGCCGTGACGGTCCTGGAGGCCGTGGAGAGCGGACGGCACGACCGGGACGACGGCGGCACGGGCGAGACCGACACCTCGTACCTGCTCCAGGAGATCCAGGCCCTCTCCGAGGTACTGCACCACCCCGACGAGATCACGGCGGTACGCACCCGTGCGACCGTCCCGGCAGAGAGCCTGTCCACGCATGAGTGACCGTCCCTCCCCCGCCAGAGCCGCCGTCGTCCTGGGGGGATCGCACACCGGCATGCTCGCGGCCCGGGCCCTGGCCGGCCTCGCCGACCGGGTCGTCGTCGTGGAACGCGACGAGTTGCCCGTGACACCCGCTCCGCGCAGGGGACTTCCGCAGGCCCGGCACGCCCACATGCTCTGGTCGGGCGGCGTACGGGCGATGGAGCAACTGCTGCCGGGCATCACCGCGGCCCTCCTGGACGCCGGGGCGCGCCGGGCCCCGGTCACCACGGACATGGTCGCCCTCTCCGCACACGGCTGGTTCCGCCGCTGGCCCGAGTCCCACCATGTGCTGCTGGCCGGCCGGGACCTGCTGGACGCGACGGTCCGGGCGCGGGTCCTCGCGGACGGGCACGTCGAGGTGGCCGGCGGCACGGAGGTGGTCGGGCTCACCGGCGGCGCGGAGGCGGTCACCGGGGTCCGGGTGCGGGACCCCGACGGGCGGGAGCGGACCGTCGAGGCGGACCTGGTCGTCGACGCCACCGGCCGGGGGTCCGGAGCCCCCCGCTGGCTCGCCGCCCTCGGGCTGCCCGCGCCGAGGCACCGCGAGGTCGACACCGGCCTCGCCTACGCCAGCCGGCTCTACCTCGCACCCGAACAGGCCCGCGAGGGCTTCCCGGTGATCAACGTGCAGCCGGACCCGCGGGACGGCGGTCCCGGCCGGGCGGGCTTCCTGCTGCCCATCGAGAACGGCCGCTGGATCGTCACCCTCAACGGCACCCGCGGGGGCGAACCGACCGCCGCCGCCGAGGACTTCGTCCCGTTCGCCCGCGACCGGCTGCCGCACCCGCTCATCGGCGACCTGCTCGCGCGGGCCGAGCCGCTGTCCGACGTCGCCGTCACCCGCTCCACCGTCAACCGCCGGTACTTCTACGAACGGATGCCCGCCTGGCCCGACAACTTCACGGTCCTCGGCGACGCGCTGGCCGCGTACAACCCCGTCTACGGCCACGGGCTGGCCGTCGGCGCCCAGAGCGCCCTGCTCCTGCGGGAGCTGACGCGACGCCACGGGCTCGGCGCACCGGGCCTGTCCCGGCGCGTCCAGAAGGCGGTCGCCCGGCCGGTCGGGGCGGCCTGGGACCTCGCCATCGGGCAGGACGTGTTCTATCCGGGCGCCACGGAGAACGGGCCGACGACCCGGGACCGGCTCGTCGCCGCCTACGTCTCCCGCCTCATGCACACCGCCACCGGCAACGGCCGCATCGCCCGCCGCGTCACGGACGTGACCTCACTGGAGCGCCGCGCAGAGATCCTCCTGTCCCCGTCCGTCCTCCTGGCAGCCCTGGCGGGCCCACTGAAGCCGCCCCTGCCCGGCCCCCCGCTCACCGCGGAGGAACTGAAGAGAGCCGGTCTCCAATAGCACCCCGTCAGGAGCGCCCCGTCAGGGGCGCGGGGAACTGCGCGATCAGCCACGACGGTGCCGCGGACGGTCTGCTGCCTGGCGCGGCAGGGGCGTTCTTCGCCTGCGGGCGCGTGGGGGCTGATCGCGCGGTTCTCCGCGCCCCCAAAAAGAGGGGGCGCTACAGCGACGTCAGCCTTCGAACGCCGGTTGGGCGACTCCGCTGCCCGCGTCCGGGATCACCAGGAGGGAGCCTGCTGTCGGGTGTGGGCGGTCGAGGCCCACGCGGGCCGTGGTGACGTAGAGGTCGGTCAGGCCGGCGCCGCCGAACGCGCAGGCGGTCGTGAGCGAGGCGGGGAGGCTGATGACGCGGTCCAGCTCACCTGCCGGCGTATAGCGGCGTACCGCCGCCCCGCCCCACAGCGCCACCCACACACAGCCGTCCGCGTCGACCGTCAGGCCGTCCGGGAAGCCGACGCCCTCCTCGATCGTCACGAACGGGCGGCGGCCGGCGGGGAGTCCGCCGGCGTGGTCGAAGACGTCCACCCGGCGGGTCGGCGTGTCGACGTAGTAGACGCGGCGGCCGTCCGGGCTCCAGCCGATGCCGTTGCTGACCGTGACGTCCGGCAGCAGCGTCGTCGCCGTGCCGTCGGGTGCCACCCGGGTGAGCGTGCCGCCCCCCGTCGCCTCGTCGTAGCGCATCGTGCCGGCCCACAGGGAGCCGTCGGGGGCGACGGCCGCGTCGTTGGCGCGGCGGCCCGGGACCGGCTCGCGGTGCAGCCAGCGGAACGTGCCGTCGGGGTCGAGGAGGCCGACGCCGTCCCGGAGGTTGAGGACCAGGCCGCCGCCGGTGCGCGGCTTGACCGCGCCGACGTGCTGGTCGGTGGTGCGGATCGTGCGGTGGCCGCCGGCCGGGTCGTAGGTGTGGATCCGGGAGCCGAGGACGTCGATCCAGATCAGGCGGCCGGTCGCCGGGTCCCAGGTGGGGCCCTCGCCGAGGGTCGCCTCCGCGGCGACCGCGACCTCGTACGCCGTCGTCACCGTCGTCATGCCACGCTCCGGTGGCCGAGGCGCTCGGAGAGTTCGGCGGCGCCCTTGGCCGCGAGCTGCTCCAGCTCGCCGCGGCGCTCGTCGCTCCAGCGGATCATCGGGACGGAGATGGACAGCGCCGCGACGACCTGGCCGGTGCGGTCGCGGACCGGCGCGGCGACGCAGGAGACGTCCGGGTTGGACTCACGGCTCTCCACGGCGAGGCCGCGCGCGCGGATCTCCGTGAGGGCCTCGCGCAGGGCGCCCGGCTCGGTGATGCTGTTCGGGGTCATCGCGACGAGGTCGGCGTCGTCCGGGATGCGCGCGGTCAGCTCCGGCTCCGGCAGCGAGGCCAGCAGCATCTTGCCGACGGAGGTGCAGTGGGCGGGCAGCCGACGGCCGGCGGCGGAGACCATGCGGACCGCGTGCGTGGAGTCGACCTTGGCGATGTAGATGACGTCGGTGCCTTCGAGGATCGCCACGTGGACGGTCTCGTCGCAGGTCTCGGCGACGGACCGGGCGACCTGCTGGCCCTCGGCGGCGAGGTCGAGCTGCTCGGCGTACCGGCTGCCGAGCTGGTACGGCCGGACGCCGAGCCGGTAGCGTCCGGGCTGTCCGGGTACGGGCACGATGTACGACCGGGCGGAGAGCGTGGTCACCAGCTCGTGCACGGTGGTCCGCGGCAGCTGGAGTTTGCGGACTATGTCGGGGGCGGAGAGGGTCCCGTCCCCGTCCAGGAAGAGCTCAAGAATGTCGAGAGCCCGGGTCACGGCAGGCACGAGGCGTCCCACGTCCGGCCCCCTCCCTTGGGTCTAGGCGCCGGATATCGGTGCGGCGCGCGTCTCAGCTGCGGAGCCGTTCGAGATATCAACAGGCGATCGGCATGACGAACACAGGCTAGCCATCGGGGATTCCACGGGCAATGGCCTGGAGGAACCCGAGTAGCGGCGCGTGCACCATGGGTGGCATGCAACTGGACTTCCAGCTGGTGCTGCTGCGCCGCATGGCCGACCACAACCCGGACCTGGTCGAGGATGCCCGGCGCACGCTGGGCGCGTCGATCGCGGACATGCGGGAGGCCAACAAGCGCTGGCAGGCGATGGCCCGCTCGCCCCGCTCCCGCTCGGCCGCGGCGCGCTACCGCTCGGTCCTCGGCCCGCCCGGGTGGGAGACCAAGCGCACCGTCGGCGACCTGGAGTGCGCGGCCTGGCAGTGGCCGCTCCCCCTCTGGCCCACCCTCCGCTTCGAGGTCATGGTCGGCCCCGGCGGCGCGGTCTGGAACGAGTGGCTGGTCCGCGCCCCCGACGCCCCGGCGCCGAGACTGGAGACGTACGACGACCTCACCCCCTGGTCCTGCACGGTCGACGAGGCCGCCCGCGCCTTCGCCCCCGCCCGCCCCCTGGAGGGCACGGCACCCACGCGCTGGGGCCTCACCTTCAAGGTGCCCGACGGCCGTCAGGTGGTCGCCGAGTTCACCTGGGGCCTGCTCCAGCGCACCGCGGTCATCGACGAGCCGCGGTGAGGATCGCCTCGGTCACCCCGCCCACCGAACCCGGGTGCAGGAACAGGAACAGATTCGGCTCGACCAGCTCCAGCTCCATCACCTGCGGCTGCCCGTCCGCGCCGTCGACCAGGTCCACCCGGGCGTACAGCAACTCCGGCGCGTCCGGTACGGCGGCCAACGCGCGCTCCGCCAAGCCGAGTTCGGCCGGGGTCGGGGTCCAGCTCTCCAGGTCCGGGTGGGCGACCTTGTCCGCGTCGTACGCCGTGCCCGGCGTGAGCACGGCCCGCTTGCGGCTGGCGTGCAGCAGCCGCCCGCCGAAGAACTGCAGCGCCCGCTCGCCGCTGACGTCGATCCCGGCGACGTACGGCTGGACCATCGCGGTCAGCCCCTCCTCGTGCATCCGGGCCAGGTGCCGTACGGCCGTCCCGTGCTCGCCGGGCGTGTAGCGGGCGGCGAACCGGGCGCCGGCGCCGAAGGTGGGCTTGACGACGAAGTCACGGTCGGCGGGCAGTTCGGCGGCCGGGTCGCCGGGGGCCAGATACCGGGTCGGCACGACGGGCACACCGGCCGCCGCGAGGTCACCGAGGTACCGCTTGTCGGCGTTCCACCGCACCACCTCGGGCGGGTTCGCGATCCGGGTCGCCTTCCCGACCCGCTCCACCCACGCCAGGAACTCGTCCGTCCGCCACGAGTAGTCCCAGGTGGAGCGGATGACGACCAGGTCGTAGCCGCCCCACTCCGTCCCCGGGTCGTCCCACGGCCGGGCGACGGCCTCGGCCCCCGCGTCGGCCAGCGCCCGCAGCAGCACCGGCAGGTCCTGGTCCTTGCCGGGTTCGGTGCCGGGGTCGTAGGTGGCGAGGGCTATGCGGGGCACGGCGGGGGCTCCCTTGGTCGTCGGCGACTGCGTTCCTTCCTCCGGCAGGCTAACCCGGGAACGCCGTTGACCTTCCCCTTCGGTGAAGCCCCAGCATCGATGGCGGACGTCGGGGAACGGGAGGCGGAGCCGGTATGGAGTGGCTGACCATCGGGGCCTTCGCGAAGGCGTGCCGGCTGTCGCCGAAGGCGTTGCGGCTGTACGACGAGCTGGAACTGCTGCGGCCCGCCCGGGTCGACCCGGAGACCGGCTACCGGTACTACGCCGCCGCGCAGCTGGAACGCGCCCGGCTGGTGGCCTGGCTGCGGCGGCTGGGCATGCCGCTGGCGCGGATCCGCGAGGTGTGCGCGCTGCCGCCCGGACCGGCCGCCCGGGAGGTGCGGGCGTACTGGGCCCGCGTCGAGGCGGAGACCGCCGTACGGCGGGACCTGGCCGTGTTCCTCGTCGACCACCTGTCAGGAGAGTCGAGAAGGGAAACGACGAAGATGCTGGAACTGCGTTATGCCGCCCGCTCGGACCGGGGGCACGTCAGGCCGTCCAACCAGGACACCGCGTACGCGGGGCGCCGGCTGCTGGCCGTCGCCGACGGGTGCGGGCCGGTTGGGGCGGCGGCCAGTGCGGTCGCCGTGGCCGCGCTCAAGCCGCTGGAGGCGGCCGAGCTCTCCTCCGGCAACGTGCTGAACCTCCTGGAGGACGCGGTGCGTTCGGCGGCCGAGGCCGTACGGGGGGTGGCCGAGGGGAGCGCGGCCGTCGGGACGACGCTCACCGCGCTGCTGTGGACCGGGTCCCGGCTGGCCCTCGTGCACATCGGGGACTCGCGGGCGTATCTGCTGCGGGACGGGGAGCTGTTCCGGATCACGCACGACCACAGTGTGGTGCAGTCGCTGATCGACGAGGGCCGGCTGACGCCGGAGGAGGCCGAGAGCCATCCGCAGCGCATGCTGCTGGCGAAGGCCCTGCCGGGCGGCGCCGCCGACACCCCGGACCTGAAGCTGCACGAGCCCCGCCCCGGCGACCGCTACCTGGTCTGCTCGGACGGTCTGACCAGGGCCGTTCCCGACGAGCGGATCGCGGAGTTGCTGGGCCGGGGCGAACCGGCGGACGCGGTCCGAGTGCTGGTCGAGGCGGCCAACGAGGCGGGCGGCGCCGACAACGTGAGCACGGTCGTGGCCGACGTCCTCTCGCCCGCCCACCCATCCGTCTCGGCCGGATAAGAGGCTCCGGATAAGAGGCTCCGGACAGGAGGCTTCGGACAGGAGGCTTCGGACAACAGGCTGAGAAGGGAGGAAGGAGATCCGACCGGAGCAGAAAGCCGTCCGGGGCACCCCTGTCCCGGCCACGGGCACGGCACTGTGATCAACGTCGTGGTGCCGGGCGCGAGTGGGGTGGGCTCGGAGGGGGATGGCTGGTGTAGGAAGAGGCTGTCGAGGTTCCGGACGGTGAGGAGTCGTCGCGTGTCGTTTCTGTTTCCGGCCCTGGTGGACGGTCCGGGCGGGCAAGTGGCCGTGCGGTTCGGAGAGCGGTCGCTGACGTACGGGCAGCTCGCCGCCGCGGCCGGGGTCGTCGCCGGGCGGGTCCGGGGCGCCGAGCGGGTCGCGGTGTGGGCGACGCCGGAGCTGGAGACGGCGGTGGCCGTCGTCGGGACCCTGCTGGCCGGGCGGGCCGCCGTACCGCTCAACCCGAAGTCGGGCGAGAAGGAACTCGCGCACATCCTCACCGACAGCGCACCGTCCGCCGTGCTGGCCGCGCCCGGCGCCGAACTACCCACCGCACTGGCCGGGTTGGAGCGGATCGACGTCGACGCGACGGCCGTGGGGGCGCTGCCCGAGGACCGTTGTGCCGAGTCCGACCCGGCCCTCGTCGTCTACACGTCGGGGACCACCGGGCCGCCCAAGGGCGCCGTCATCCCGCGCCGGGCGCTCGCCGCCACCCTGGACGCGCTCGCCGACGCCTGGCAGTGGACCGGGGACGACGTGCTCGTCCACGGGCTGCCGCTGTTCCATGTGCACGGGCTGGTGCTGGGCGTCCTCGGGCCGCTGCGGCGCGGCGGCAGCGTACGCCACCTGGGACGGTTCGACACCGAGGGCGTGACCCGCGAGCTGAACGACGGCGCGACCATGTTGTTCGGCGTCCCCACCATGTACCACCGCATCGCCGAGGCGCTGCCGGACGACCCCGGCCTGGCGAAGGCGCTCGGCCGGGCCCGGCTGCTGGTCTCCGGCTCGGCCGCGCTGCCCGTCCACGACCACGAGCGGATCGCGGCGGCGACCGGGCGGCGGGTCGTCGAACGGTACGGCATGACGGAGACCCTGATGAACACCAGCGTGCGCGTGGACGGGGAGGCGCGGGCGGGGACCGTGGGAGTGCCGCTGCCCGGGGTGGAGCTGCGGCTGGTGGAGGAGGACGGGACGGCGATCGCGGCGTACGACGGGGAGACCGTCGGCGAGATCCAGGTGCGCGGCCCGAACCTGTTCACCGAGTACCTCAACCGGCCCGACGCCACCGCCGCCGCCTTCACCGCCGATGGCTGGTTCCGCACCGGCGACATGGCGGTGCGCGAACCGGACGGCTACGTACGGATCGTGGGGCGGAAGGCCACCGACCTGATCAAGAGCGGGGGTTACAAGATCGGGGCGGGCGAGATCGAGAACGCGCTGCTCGAACATCCCGGGGTACGGGAGGCCGCGGTCACCGGGGAGCCGGACGCGGACCTGGGCGAGCGGATCGTCGCCTGGGTGGTACCGGCGGAGCCCCAGTCGCCGCCGTCCCCGGAGGAGTTGGCGGACCATGTCGCCGGGCGGCTCGCCCCGCACAAGCGCCCCCGCGTCGTCCACTACCTGGACGCCCTCCCCCGCAACGACATGGGGAAGATCATGAAGCGGGCCCTCGGTGCCTGAGCCGCTGCCCGAGCCGACGTCCGGGCGGCTCTCGGCCCGCCGCGTCCTCGGCCTCGTCACCGACCCCGGCACCTTCGCCGAACTCCCGCACCCGGCACGGCGGTCACCGCCCGACGGCCCGCTCGGCTGGCAGGGGTACGACGCCTCGCGCGCCCGCGCCGCCGAGCGCACCGGCGAGGAGGAGTCCGTCGTCGTCGGCACCGCCCGGGTCGGGGGCACGGCGGCCGTGCTGATCGCCTTCGAGTTCGGCTTCCTCGGCGGCTCGCTCGGCGAGCGGACCGGGGACCGGCTGGAGGCGGCCTACGTCCACGCCCGCGCCCACCGGCTCCCGGTCGTGCCGCTGGTCGCCACCGGCGGCAGCCGGATGCAGGAGGGCATGCTCGCCCTGTCCCAGCTCCAGCGGGTGGCCCGCCAGTCGGCGCTCACCCGGGAGGCGGGGCTGGCGCAGGTCGCGGTCCTGCGCGACCCGACGACCGGCGGCTGGGCCACCCTCGGCGCCGGCGCCGACGTGATCCTGGCGCTGCCCGGCGCCCAGGTGGGCTTCGCCGGCTCCCGGGTCCGCCCGCCGGACGCCGACCCGGCCGCGTACACGGCGGAGGCGCAGTTCGCGGCGGGGTCGGCGGACGCCGTGGTGCCCCTGGCGGAGCTGAAGGAGACGCTCGGACTGTGGCTGCGGCTGCTGACCGCGCCCGCCCCGATACCCGCCGACCCGCCGCTCGCCCTCGGCGCCGACACGCTGCCCGCCACCGGCTGGGAGGCCGTCCGGCGCGCCCGCGCCCCGCACCGCCCGCGCGCCGAGGCCTACCTGGACGCGTACTTCCCCCGCCGGGTCGCGCTGTCCGGCGACCGGTGCGGCGGGGCGGATCCGGCCGGCATGCTCTGCGGGTTCGGCGAGCGGGACGGCCGTACGGTCGCCTTCGCCGCGCAGACCGGGACGGCGACCAGGCCCGCCGGGTACCGCACCGCCGCCCGCCTGATACGGCTCGCGGACCGGCTGGGGATCCCCGTGCTGACCCTCGTCGACACCCCGGGCGCCGCCAACGACGCCGAGGCGGAACGGCAGGGCGCGGGCGCCGCCATCGCGGAGCTGTTCGGGGAGGTCGCGGCGGCCCGGACGCCGATCACCACCCTCGTCGTCGGGGAGGGCGGCTCGGGCGGCGCGCTCGCCCTGGCCGCACCGGGCAACACGTGGGCCACCCCCGACAGCTACTTCTCCGTCATCGCCCCGGAACTGGCGGCGGCGATCCTGAAACGTCCCCCGCGGGAGACCGAGGCCACCGCGGGACAGCTGCGCATCCGGCCCCAGGACCTGGTGGAGCTGGGCGTGGTCCGGGGCATCGTGGGCCACGCCACGACCGGCTCCACCACACCCCTGCCACCCGGCTGACCTCCCGCCGGTCCGTCCGCCCCGCCGACAACTCGCTCACCCGTCCGATCCTCGTCGGCCCTTCCGAAGACCTGTCACGGGGCCTGTACCGCAAAGGTGTTGGGCGGGGTTGCGGAAACGGCACGTCCGGGCGTTTTCCGTCGCGGCGGGCAGACACGGGCCGTCGCCTTCGGTGACAATGGACCGGTTACGGGGTCGAGGACACGGGGGAGCCGGGGGCGGCATGGCGAGGATGATGGAGTTCAAGACCGAGGACGGCGCCGTCGTCGTCGTGGAGTCGGCCGACGGGGCGCCCGGCAGCCGTCCGGTGTCCCGCGACGGCGGTTCGGGACCGGCCGCGCAGGCCACCCGTTCGTTCGAGGGCGCCCTGGACGGGGTGCGGGCGGCGGCCCAGTCCGCGCTGCGGGTCTTCCGGGACGGCACCCTGCAACCCGACGCGGTGCAGCTGGAGTTCGGTGTGAAGCTGACGGCCGAGGCGGGCGCTGTGATCGCCAAGGGCGCGGCCGAGGGACAGCTGGTGGTACGGCTGAGCTGGGCCTCCGGGGCTGCCGACGCGACATGAGCGGCGCTGCCTGGCACGCCCGGATCGAGTGCGGGGGCGCGGTGTCCGGAGCGGGCTTCCTCGTCGCCCCGCGCACGGTGCTGACCTGTGCGCATGTCGTCCAGGACCGGGAATGGGCACCGCTGACCGTGAGCTTCCCGAACCGCCGGGACCTGGGCGGGCTGACCGCGACCGTGGCCGTGCACGGCGGCTGGGCGGGCGGCTGGACCGACCCTGGCGACCTCGCCGTACTCGAACTGGACCGCGAGGTGCCGTTACGACCGGCCCGGTTCGCGCCGCCGGGGGCGGAGCAGGGCGGGGCGCACCTGGTCGCGTACGGCTTCCCGGAGGGCTACGGCGAGGGGGTGCAGGCCCGCTACCGTGCCGTGTCCCGGACGCTGATCGCCGACGAGTGGCTGCAGTTGGAGGCCGCGTCGGCGCACGGGCAGCCGCTGGCGGGCGGGTTCAGCGGGGCGGCCCTGGCACTGCCGGACGACCGGGTGGTCGGGATGGTCGTGCAGGCCTCCGACGAGGCGGGCGTCCGGATCGGGCGGATGCTGCCGACGGAGGTCATGGCCCGCTACTGGTACGACCTGGGCGCCCTGGTCCCGGCCGCCGAGGCCGACACCCCGGCCGCGACCGGGCTGCTGCACGCGCTGGTACGGAGGGCCGAGGTGGCCGGTGTGGACTGCCGTCCCGACCAGCTCTACCGGGACGCGGCGGGCCCCTTCGCCCCGGACCCGCCCGCGGGCGGGTTCCCCTCGCTGCGGGAGGCGGCTGCGTACGTGCAGTGGCAGGTGGACGACCCGGAGGTGGTACCGAGGTTCGCCGACCGGCTGCGGGCGCTGCTGGAGCCGCGGCCGCCGGTACCGGCGCGGCCGGCCGCCTGGGCGCCCATCGTCGTCGAACTGGAGCGCAGCGGCGAGGGCCAGGAACAGGTCACGGTGCGGGTGTCGGCGTACCGGGAGGGTCAGCGCCGACCGGTGGGTGTGGAGCGGCTGCCGCGCGGTGACGTGCGGGCGTACGTCCAGCAGCGCGTCGACGACGCCTTCGGCCATCTCGCCCAGGACGCCGAGGCGCTGCTCACCTTCGTCCTGCCCCGCGAGTGGCTGAACGAACCGGTCGCGCACTGGGAGTGCGGCCCCGAGGACGCCACCCCGCTCGGCTGCGCGCACCCGCTGGTGGTGACCGACCGCTCCCGGCACCGCAGCGCGCGGTTGCGCCATCAGCTGGCCGGGCGGTGGCGGGCCCTGGAGCGTGGTCCGGGGAAGGCGGTACTGCACCGGGTCGACTGCGGCAGCGCCGAGCGCCCCCTCAGCCTGCGCAAGCGGCTGCGGGACGCGGACGCCGGCCTGGCGGGTTTCGGCGCGCCGCCCGCCGCGGCCCCTGAGCACTTCGAGGCCGGCGTGAACGTCCCGGTCCCGGTGCTGCTGTGGCCGCGCACCGGCTGCGCGAGCACCGACCACGCGGGCCCGTGCGCGGGCAGCGCCTTCCTCGACGCCCTCGGTCCGCAGGTCGCAGGGGTCCCTCCGGCCGAACTCCCGCGCCGGATCTGGCACTTACGGGAAGAGGCGGCGGCCACCGACCCCGACGGCCACTGGGCGAGGGACCTGCAGCTCCTCTGGGACGACCCCCGCTGCTTCCCCGAACCGCCCGCCAGCCTGCACACCCCCGTCGCCTGACCCCGCCGCCCCCGCGGCCCCCGCGGCCCCCAACGGAGAAGGACCCCCATGCCCCTGTGGCCCGTCTACACCGGTACGAAGGAGCCGCACGACGGCATCACCACGCTGCCCGCGCCGCCGCCCTGGCGGGCCTTCGACGGCGGTCCGGAACTGGCGACACCCGCCGACGCCGACGACACCTCGGCCACCTCCCCGGACCGCACCCACCGCGCCGCGACCTACCAGGCGACCTCGCGTACGGTCCAGCTCGTCAACGCGGCCCTCTACCTGCGCCGCCCGCTGCTGGTCACCGGCCCGCCCGGCACCGGCAAGTCCTCCCTCGCCTACGCGGTCGCCCGCGAGCTGCGGCTGGGCCCGGTGCTGCGCTGGAACATCACCAGCCGCAGCACCCTGCACGACGGCCTCTACCAGTACGACCCGCTCTCCCGCCTCTACGCGGCCCGCCAGTCGGCCACGGTCCTCGCCCCCGGCGCGCCGGTCCCCGAGTCCGGCGTCGAGGACCACCTGCGGCTCGGCCCGCTCGGCACCGCGCTCCTCCCCTTCGGCCGCCCCCGCGCCCTGCTCATCGACGAGATCGACAAGAGCGACCTCGACCTGCCCAACGACCTCCTCAACGTGCTGGAGGAGGGCCAGTACGAGATCCCGGAGCTGGTCCGCGCCGCCCGGCACTCCCCCACCGCCGAGGTGATGGTCGACGGCACCGACGAACGGGTGCGGGTGGAGCACGGCCGGGTGCGCTGCCGGGCCTTCCCGTTCGTCGTCCTCACCAGCAACGGCGAACGCGAGTTCCCGCCCGCCTTCCTGCGCCGCTGTGTCACGCTCCGGCTCCGCCAGCCCGACGACCGGCAGCTCGCCGGCATCGTCCGCGCCCACCTCGGCGAACCGGACGCCTACGCCGAGTCGCTGATCACCCGGTTCCTGTCCCGGGTCGGCGGCGGCGACCTCGCCACCGACCAGCTCCTGAACGCGATCTACCTGGCCCGGTCCTCCGACCTGAGCACGGAGTCGCTGGACGAACTGGCGGAACAGCTGATGCCGTACCTCGGCGAGGCCACTCGGACCGATGCCTTCTGACCACCCGGCTCCGCTCGCCCGCCTCGCCGACCTGCTGGCGCAGGCGGGGGACGGTGTACGCCCGACGCCCCGGGAACTGGCCGAACTGCTGTGGCTGGCGGGGCGGATGGGCCGGGAGGAGGGGGCCGGGGGGAAGCAGGCCAGTCCCCCGGAGGAGGCGCCCGTACCGGCGCAGCCCCCGTCCCCGGACCCGGCCGCCGGAACACCACCCCCGCCACACCCCGACCCGGCAGAGCCCCCGTCCCTTTCCCTGTCCCCGGGCAACACGGAGGAGCCCGCCCGCACCCCGCTCCACCTGCCCTCGCCGACCCCGGCCCCCGGCCCGTACGCCTCCCTCCTGACGCCCGCGCCGCCCATGCTGCGCCACCCCCTGGCCCTGCAACGCTCCCTGCGCCCCCTCAAACGCCGCACGGACGCCCCCTCCGGTCACCGGCTCGACGAACCCGCCACCGCCGACCGCATCGCCCGTCTCGGCGCGGCCCCCGAGTGGTGGCTCCCGGTCCTGCGCCCCGCACGCGAACGCTGGTTGCGGCTGAACCTGGTGTACGACGACGGTCCGACGATGCCGGTCTGGCACCCGCTGCTCCGCGAACTGCACACGGCACTGGCCCAGTCGGGGGTGTTCCGGACGGTGGCCGTGCACCGGGCGGGCGCGGACGGTGCGGTGCGCGGCGTGGGGCCGCCCGCGGAGGGGCGTACGGTCACGCTCCTGATCAGCGACTGCATGGGCCCGCAGTGGCGACCGGGCGCGGCGGGGGCCCGGTGGTACGGCACCCTGCGGCGGTGGGCGGGGCAGATGCCGCTGGCGGTGGTCCAGCCGCTCCCCGAACACCTGTGGCGCGACACGGCGTTGCCGGCCACGCCCGGCCTGCTGTCCGCGCCGTTCCCGGCGGCACCGACGGCCGCGCTCACCTTCACGCCGTACGAGGGGGAGGGCCCGGAAGACGCGCCGGTGCTGCCGGTCCTGGAGGCCGGACCGCGGTGGCTGGCGAACTGGGCGGGGCTGGTGGCGTCGGCGGGCGGGACCCGGTTCCCGGGCTCGGCCGCGCGGTTGGACGCCGAGGTCCGGGGCGACTCCCGTACCGACGTGTCCCGCCTGCCCGCCGAGGACCTGGTCCTGCGGTTCCGGGCCACCGCGTCCCCCGAGGCGTTCCGGCTGGCGGGGCATCTCTCGCTCGGTCGGCCCGATCTGCCGGTCATGCGGCTGGTGCAGCGGGCGGTGGAGCCGGATCCGCGGCCTCAGCATCTGGCGGAGGTGATTCTGAGCGGGGTGCTGACGGCGGTGCCGGGGCCGCCGGGGTCGTACGCGTTCCGGCCGGGAGCGCGGGAGCTGCTGCTGCGCAGTCTGCCGCGGGCGGCGCGCAGCGGTACGAGCGAACTGCTGGCCCGGGTGGGCGGGTTGATCGAGGAGCGGGCGGGGTCGGTGGCCGGGGAGTTCCGGGCGGTGGCTCCGGTGGCCGGAGGGACGTCCGCGGCGGGCGAGGGCGAGGCGTTCGCGACGGTCCGGGCGGAGAGCGTGCGGCGGCTGGCGGGGGGTGGGACCGGGGCGGCTCCGGTGGCGCATGAGGTGGGCGGGCGGTACCGGTTGGTGCGGCAGCTCTCGCCGGGCGGCTCGACGTGGCTGGCCGAGGACGTCGAGACCGACCGGACGGTGACGGTCAGGCTGCACGAGCCGTTCCGGGAACGGGCCCGGCGCGAGAGGTTCCTCGGTGACGCCGGACGCCTGAGGTCGCTCGCGCATCCGAACGTGGCGGCCGTCCTCGACTGCGGGCTCGACGGCGGGACACCCTACGTCGTCACGGAATGGCTGGACGGAATCGCCCTGAGCAAGCTCGCGCCGACCGACGGTGAGAGTCTGTCCGCGCCGCTCGTCACGTCGATCGGAGCTCAACTGGCCGACGCCGTCGGAGCACTGCACGCAGCGGGCCTCACCCACGGCTCGATCGGCATGCCGGGAGTGATTCTGCTGCCCGACGGAACCGCCAGGCTCACCCGGTTCGAACCGGGCAGGACCTCGGGGTCGGCCGGGCAGGGACAGGACCTGCGGGCGTTGCAGACCCTGCTGCTGCGGCTGACCGCACCGGGTCGCCGGCCGTCGGCGCCGCCCCTGGCGCCGTCGGAGCTCGAACACCTTCCGCGCTCCGTGCAGGAGGTCTACGCGAACGCCCTGAACATGCTGGCCTCGAAGTCGTTGCGCGTCCAGCGGCAAGGGCTGGAACTGCTCACGGAGCCGCACCTGCGGCATGCGGCGGGCGACTCGTACCGGACTCGCTTCTACCACCTCCTGTCGCAGCCGCTCCTGGGCCTTCCCCACGACCGCCGGGAAGTCGAACCCCTCGCGGGCGCGGTACTCGCCATGCTGCTGCTCAAGCATGGTCGCGTGGTGACCCGGGACGAGCTCGGGAGAGGTCTCTGGAATGCGGGCGAGGGACCGCGGGACGCGACGGCCGAGCTCGCCCTGATCGTTTCCCGGCTGCGCGGGATTCTCGGCCCGGGGGTGCTGGCGAGGCATCCCGACGGCTATGCCCTGCACGTCGGAGACGACTACGTCGACCTGCTCGAGTGCGAGGGGCTGGAACGCCGGGCCACACAGCTGGCGGCCGAGGGCCGGCTCACCGACGCCCGGGGCATGATCGACCAGGCGCTGCAGCTGTGGCAGGGCCCCGAGGCCCTCCCCGGCATCCCCGGCCCCGCGGCCCGCACCGCCCGCATCCGCCTCCTCCGGCTCCGCGTCGCCCTGCACCGCAAGGTCGCCGAACTCGACCTGGACCTGGGCGAGTACGAGCGCGCCGCCGTGCAGCTCACCGATCTCCTGCGGACCTACCCCTCCCGGGAGGACCTCCTGAGGCTGCTGCTCATCGCGCTGCAACGCCTCGGTCGTACCGACGAAGCGCTGGAGGTCTACGAGGAGTACGAGCTGGCCGGCGGCACCGATCCCGAACTCCGGGCGATAGGGCACGAGTTGCGGGCCGAGTTCGAGCAGCCGGGGGACAGGGGCGAGTACGAGCCGCCAGCCCCGGAGATCCGGGCGCCCGACGAACCGGAGGAGGGTTCCTTCCCCACCGAGGAGTCGCTGCCGTCGATCTTCGCGATCGAGGAGGAGGCGACCGCCCGCCGGGAGGCACCCCTGCCGCAGAACGTCGTGCCCGAGAGCCTGTTCGCGGTGGAGGACCCGCTGGGTGAGGAGGAGCCGCCCGAGGGGACCGGGGACGGCCCCGACACCGACTTCGAGGAGCACGCCGGGTGGCCGCCCCCGCCGACCTACCGCACCCTCGTCACCTACGAGTTCGCCGATGCCCCCCGGCACCCGGACGACGTGGCGGCGCTCGGCCGTGCGGTCACCCGGCTGGTGGCGGACGGCGGGCTGGCGGCCGGCGAGTACGTGATGGCCGCCCGGGGCAACGGCTTCTCGGTGCTGACGGAGCCGGACGTCTCCGGGCTGCCGCTGGTCCTCGCCACGATGCGACGGTGCGAGGAGGAGGTGTCGAGGCTGGGCGGGCTCAGATGGCTGGTGCTCTTCTCCTGCGTGCAGCCGGACGGCCGCGCCGAGGCCCCGGCCCCGTCGGCGGTCCGGCGCATGCTGGACGCGGCGGACGACCGACGGGGCATCATCGCCGTACCGCAGCTGCTGCGGGACGAGCTGGAGGACGACAGCGACCTCGCCCGGCGTCTGCTGCCCCTGCGCCGCGGGACCGCCGAGGGCTGGTACCGGCTGTGCCCGGCGACGCCTCCGCCGTACGACGGCACGCCCGGGGTTCCACCCGTGCACGGGCCCTACCGGCTGCCGGACGGGGACCTCCTGCCCGAGCCGGTGGGAGAGACCAGGACCGTCGTGTACGACGTCTCGGGCGACGGCAGGTTCAGCTTCACCCGGATCCCCGAAGCGACCGGCTACTACGAGGTGGCCCTCGGGGAGCACCGGCTGGAGCTGGACGTCTCCCACGGGCCCTTCCGTGCCGTGGGAGAGGCACGATGGCGCATCACGGACCCGCTCCAGGTGGCCGCCCTCGGCATCCTCACCACCTCGTCCGAAGCCGTCGTGAACTGTCTGCGGGAGCGGCTTCGGTATCTGTCCGACCACTACCCGCGCACCTATGTCGGCCAGGCACGGGCCGAACTCGGGACCGGACCGGGGCGTCACGCACCGCGGGGCCTCTCCATCCACTGGGATCTCCGGCTGACGGCGACGCATGTCCCCTACCCGGTGCCACCGGTCCGTCCGGAGCGGGTCGACCTCAACGCCCGTCTGCGCCGGGTGGACGCGGTCATGTTCGGCTTCGACGGCACGCTGGTCCGGCTCCACCCGGACGACGTGAACCGGCAGATCCCTCTCCTGGCCCGGCTGCTCGGTCCGGATCCGCTCGGCCGGCACCCCGTGCTGGACCCACAGCACGTCTCCCCGGAGCTGCGCGCGCGGCTGACGGCCATGGAGTCGCAGGTGGCCGAGCGGTCCGTGCCCGTCGCCGACGCCGACCTCGTGGTCCGTACCCTCGCCGACATGGGCCTGGAGCTGGCGGTCGTCACCGGCTGCGATCCGTACGCGGCGACCGCGTATCTGCGCCGGCGCGGGCTGTTGGACTGCCTGCACGGCGGCGTCCACGGGCGCGAGGGGGTGTACGCACCGCTGATGACCGACCCGCACGTCGTGTCGCAGGCCCTGCGCCACCTCGGCGTGCGCCCCTCGAAGTGCCTGATGGTCGGGGCCACCGAGGCCGAGCGGGCGACGGCCCGGCAGGCCGACATCCCCTTCTTCCACGTGAGCGGCGAACCCGGCCTGCGCCCCCTCCTCGAGGCCGCCCGCACCCTGTAGCCGGGGAAACCCCCCGTTCAGCCGCGCCCCGCCCGGCCCCTCCCCGCAGGCGCGCCGCTCGGATCCCCCGGAGGATGCGAAGCAGGCCGCCGTCCGGCGGTGTCACCCCACACGGCCAGCGCACCGGGAGGATCCGCCGTGACCGTCAGCCTGGAGCAGTTGCGCCGCTGCCATTTCGCCGTCGATATGGGGGCCGCCCGCACCCGGGTGTACGTGAAGGGCATGGGCCTGGTCGTCGACCAGCCTTCCGTCGCCGCGATGAACACGCGTACCGGCGCCCTGATCGCCGTCGGCGAGTTCGCGGAGAAGATGACGGGCCGTACCCCCGACTACATCCGAGTCGTCCGGCCCGTCTCCGGCGGGACCGTCGTCGACATCGAGATGGCCCAGCGCATGCTGCGCAATCTGCTGGGCGACAAGATCCGCCGTTCGCTGCGCCGCAAGCCCCGGCTGCGGGCGGCGGCCTGCACCCCGCACGACGCCGACCCGCTGACCCAGCGGGCGACCATCGAGACGCTGGTGGGGCTGGGGGCGCGACGGGTGGAGCTGGTCGACACGCTGATCGCCGCGGCGGTGGGGTGCGGGCTGCCGGTCGAGCGGCCGGAAGCGAGCATGATCCTCGTCTGCGGGGCCGCCGCGACGCAGGTCGCCGTGCTCTCCCTCGGGTCGATCGTGTGCGCCGAGCGGATGCCCGTCGGCGGGGAGGCCGTGGACAACGCGATCGTGCAGCACCTGCGGCACGAGCACGAGCTGATGCTGCCGAACCAGTCGCTGCGCCCCCTCGAACTGGCCCTGGACGGCAACGGCCTCACCCCGTACGGCCCGGCCTCCACCGAGATCCACGGGCGGGACGTGGTCACCGGGCTGGCCCGGAGCGTGCGGGTCGACACCGCCGCCGTCCGGGATGCCATCCAGACGCCCCTCATGTCCGTCCTGGACGGCATCGGCAAGGTGCTCCGGGAGTGCCCGCCCGACCTGGTCGCGGATCTGGCCGACCGGGGCATGATCATGGTGGGCGGCTCGGCGCTGCTGCCCGGCTTCGACCAGCTGCTGCGGGAGGCCACCGGTATGCCGGTGCACATCGCGGAGCGTCCGGACGTGTGCGCCGTGCAGGGCGTCGGGGCGATGCTGGAGGGCCGGATCGAGCCGCTGGTACTGGACCCGCTGGCCGCCTGAACACCCGCACCACGCCTCCCCCTCACCTCCCCTGCCCCCGTCCCGCCCGCCCGCCGCCCCTCGCCCGGCCACCCATGTGAGCCGACGCGCCCCCTGCGCGCCTTGCCGCCCCTCGATTAGGGTGGACTTACCGATGGTGACGGGAGGGGACGTTCCGTGACAGCCGATATCGCCATGTTCACCGGGTACCTCGCCGAGGCGGCCCCGGTCCCCCGCCCCGCCGTCACCCACCTCGCGGTCACCCGCGTCGGCGTGACCGGGCACCGTGCGATCCCGCCGTCCGTCCTGCCCCTCGTCCGCTCCGCCCTGCGCCGCCGGTTCAGCCGCAGCGACGTGGCATGGGAGGCCCTGAGCTGCCTCGCGGCCGGCGCCGACCAGCTGTTCGCGGACATCGCCCTGGCCCACGGCGTCCCGGTGACGGCCGTCATCCCCGGCATGGACTACGAGGCCCACCTGGGCGACGAGGCGACCCGGACCGCGTACCGCAGACTCCTGCGGTCCTGCACGGCCCGCGTCGACCTGCCGGTCCAGCCGACGCACGAGCAGGCGTACTTCGCGGCGGGCTGCTGGGTCGTGGACCACTCCGACCACCTGATCGCCGTCTGGGACGGCCGCCCGGCGCGCGGCCTCGGCGGCACCGGCGACGTGGTGGCCTACGCGCGGCGCAAGGGCGTGCCGGTGACGGTGCTGTGGGAGGCGGGGGCGCGGCGGGACTGACGGCACGGGTGCGGGGCGCGAGGAGGCGCGAGGAGGCGTGAGGAGGCGTGCGAGGGCGTCAGGCGCCTCAGCTGCCGAAGCGCACCAGCCACTCCGTGTGCGCCGGGGACATCAGGCGCTCCGTCTCCCCCACCGCTTCGGCCCAGCCCGCCTCCGTCACCGTCGTGGCCATGGCGATCCGGGCGGTCTCCAGGTCCTGTTCGATGAGGGAGTGGGCCTGCGTCAGCGGACCGTGCCGGCGTACCTCCTGCCAGGCGACGCCCGCCGCGGCGGCGGCGCTGAGCAGCCCCGCGAGGTCGGCGCCGCCGAGCAGGCCGACGGTCCGCAGCAGGGCGGCGGCGAGGGCGAACAGGGTCAGCGCCGCGGTGACGGAGGACCAGCGGGCGGCGGCGCGGTGCGCGCGGACGGCCCGGTTCTTGTACCAGACCGCCTGCTCCAGGAGCCGGTCGCGCAGGTAGAGGTCGCGGCGGGCCGCGTAGGACTTGGCCCGCTCCGCGCGCATCCGCGGGGTGATCTGCCCCTTCCCCCGCTCCCCGGGGTCGCGGGAGTCCTCCCAGCCGCATTTGCGCAGCTCGTGCAGGCGTTGCTCCAGACGCTCGGCGAACACCGCGTCCGGGTCGGCGACATGGGAGTGCAGGGGACCGCCGTGCACCATGTACTCCCAGGCCAGCGACTTGAGCAGCTCGGCGACGGCCCGGTGCGCCTGCCAGTGGGCGCGGGACCGGCGGCGCGAGGTGCTCAGGCCGAGGGCTATCGTCAGCCCGTAGAGCACAGCGGCGAGCACCGTCATGACGTGCCCCGACGCCTGTTCGGTCAGGACGGCGGCCGTGGTGGCCAGGAGCAGCAGGATCAGGTGCGTGCGCACCGCACGGAACGAGTCGCTCTGATGGCGTAACGCCCACTGGTCACTCACCTGGAACAGCGGCGGCAGGTCCTGCTCGCCCAGCGTCGTGCCCGGTACCGGAGTGGTAGCGGCCCCCATGAACGCCCCCCGAATGCCCTGCGCGCACGAAGGCTTTCGCCCGCGCACCGAAAAACCGGTCTGAGAAGTCAATGACTACGGAAACCTGCCCTATGCACAAGACGTGCGTAGGGCATTACTTGCTATATGGTCCGCGTCAGCATGACCAGACCGACCCGATCTGCACAACGTCCAGTCCCTGCCGCGGAGTTATGACCGGCATGGCCGGGACGACGACAGTGGCTTCACTCATCCGAACGGGGTTGAGAGACACCATGAAACCTTCGGTGGCGCAAGAACGACGCCCTTCCCCCACCACCGCCACTTCACGACGCACACGCCTCAAGGACATCGATCCGTACACGGCCGCCGCGGCTTGCACGGCGGGCCGTGTGACCGACCTCCCGGACAACCGCTCGGCCCGAAGCGTTTCCTTCAACTCGGCCTGCTGAGCTGGGAGGGCTGTCGTGACCCGAGGCACTCGACATGAACCAACAGGCACGGGAGAGAGCCGGTCGCCCGACAGCCCACCCCTGAGACAGCTGGTCCTCAAGATCCACAGTAGGTGTGATCTGCTCTGTGACCACTGTTACGTGTACCAGCACGCCGACCAGAGCTGGCGGTCCCGCCCGACCTTCATCCGTCCGGAGACCGTGCGCGCCGTCGCCGCCCGGCTGGCCGAGCACGTGGAGTCCCGGGCCCTCGACTCCGTCTCGGTGATCCTGCACGGCGGCGAACCGCTGCTGGTCGGCCCGGCCCGGCTGCGGGACATCTGCGCGGAACTCACCCGCGCGCTCTCCCCGCTGACCGCGCTCGACCTGCGCATGCACACCAACGCGGTCACCCTGAACCGGCGGCACCTGGACGTCTGCCGGGAGTTCGGGGTCCGGGTCAGCGTGTCGCTCGACGGCGACCGCGCCGCCAACGACCGGCACCGGCTGGACCGCAGGGGCCGCAGCAGCCACGACCGCGTGGTCCGCGGCATCCGGCTGCTCCAGGAACCCGAGTACCGTCACCTGTTCAGCGGAGTGCTGTGCACGGTGGACGTGGCCAACGACCCGGTCGCCGTGCACGACGCCCTCACCGAGCTGGCCCCGCCGCGGATCGACTACCTGCTCCCGCACTCCACCTGGGACAGCCCGCCGCCCAACCCGGCCGGGACGCCGACCCCGTACGCGGACTGGCTGCTCGCGGTCTTCGACCGCTGGGAGCGGCAGGGCCGCCCGATGCCGGTGCGGACCTTCGACTCGGTGCTCAGCACGCTGCGCGGCGGACCGCCCCTGACCGAGGCGCTCGGGCTGGCGCCCAGCGATCTCGCCGTGATCGAGACGGACGGCACCTTCGAGCAGGCCGACTGGCTGAAGACCGCCTACGCGGGCGCCCCGGAGACGGGTTACGACGTCTTCCGGCACGGTTTCGCGGAGTTCGCCGCGCACCCCGGCGTGCAGGCCCGGCAGCAGGGGGTCGACGGGCTGAGCGACACCTGCCGGAGCTGCCCGGTGGTGCGGTCCTGCGGCGGCGGCCTGTACGGGCACCGGTACAGCTCAGGGAACGGCTTCGACAACCCCAGCGTCTTCTGCGGCGACCTCCGCTCCCTGGTCGAGGGCGTCGCCGACCGGGTGACCGACCGCAGGTTCTCGCCCGCGGTCCTGGGTACGACCCACCTCTCCTGGGCCCAGCTGGAGTTGGACCGGGTGCTGCTGCGCAGGACCCAGGAGCACCTGGCGTCGGAGCCGGACTGGGCGGACGCCTGGCGGCTGCTGCTGGCCCTGGACGCCGACCCCGAGACCGCCCCACGTCTGGACGAGGTGCTCGCGCACCCCTACATGCGCACGAGCCTCCACCGCTCCCTGCACGGCCCCGCCGACACGGCCCGGTTCATGTCACTGACCTCCGCGGCGGCCCTGCGTGCGGGGATACCGGCCACGCTGTCCTGGGACCAGTCCGACACCCGGCTGCACCTGCCGACCTGGGGCACCTTCCGCCTGGCCGCCCCCGGCCGTGTCGAGGTCACTGTGGCACCCGACGGATTCCGGGTACGCGAGGACCGCAGGCCCGGTGGAAACTGGGTGCGTCTCAACGGGGTCCCCGACGCGTGCTGGCGCCCCCTCGACCGGCTCCCGGTCGAGGACGGCCCGCTGATCGACGACGCCGACCCTTACCGCGACTGCTACCCCTTCCCCGTCGCCCCGCCGCTGGAGTGCGGCGAGTTCGCCGAACGGATGGCCCGGGCCTACGAGTTGCTGGCCAAGGACGCGCCGGACGCACCGGAGGCATTCCGGCCCACCGTCCTCACCCCGCTGGCGGCGGGCAGCGGCCTGGCCCTCGGCAGCCACGGGTTCGGGGCGCTGGGCGTGGCGGTCGACGTGACCCCCGAGGAGTTCGCCCGGGAACTCCCGCGGATCGGCCGCCGGGCCCGTCTCACCGCGTTGCGCGAGACGGCCGACCTGCACCGGCCGGGCAGCCCGGCCGGCGCCCTGCTGGACAGGGCGGACGAGGAGCTGGGGCGGAGGGCGCACCAGGAGGCGGCCCGCGCGCTCACCGCCCTCACCCTGCTGCCGGAGCCCGAACTGACGGCGACCGGGGCGGTCTTGGTTGCCCGCATGTGGTCACAGTGGACAGGTACGGGCGAGGGATCATGACCGAGGTGGCACCTTCCGCGGAACTGGGCGGCTTGCTGCCCTCGTTGGGCGTCCGGCGGGGCGGGGTGCTGATGGTGCACGCCTCGCTGGGCGGCACCGGGGCCGCCCCGGAACGGGTCCGGGACGAACTGCTGGCCGCGCTCGGCCCCGCGGGCACCCTGGTCGTGCCCGCGTTCACGCCCGAGAACTCCGACACCTCCCGGGCCTACCGGCAGGCCGTCGCGGGCCTGAGCGAGGCCGAGGCGACCGCGTACCGCCGGGCGATGCCGCCGTTCGAACCGGACGCCACCGGGTGCCCGACGATGGGGGCGCTCGCCGAGTGCGTGCGGTCGTCGCCCGGTGCGGTGCGCAGCGCGCATCCGCAGACCTCCTTCGCCGGACTCGGGCCCGGGGCGGCCACGTTGCTGCGCGGGCACGCACTCCAGAACCATCTGGGCCGGCGTTCCCCGATGGCGCGGCTGTACGCCGCCGACGCCCAGATCCTGCTGCTGCGGGTCGGGTTCGAGGTGTGCAGCGCGTTCCACTACGCCGAGTACCTCATGCGTCCCAGGCCGCCCCGGCGCACGTACCGCTGCGTGGTGGACGTGCAGGGGAACTGGGTCTCGTACCAAGACCTCGCCCTGAACGACGGTGACTTCGGGGAGATCGGCTCGCGGTTGCCGCGCGAACTGCTCGCCGAAGCCGAGTGGCAGGCCAAGCCCGTGGTGTTGTGCGCACTACGGGACGTGGTCGAGCACGCGAAGATCCAGATGTCCGGATATCGCCGACCTTTGGCCTGAAAGCAGGCAACTCCAGGGTACGGCCGTCGGGCACATTGTTGGTTTGGCCGTAGGGCAACCGTCGGCGGGGCGGTCCTTTGGTCTGGCATCCGGCAGGGGGGCTTGTGGGCACAGAGGAACGCGTAGAGGTTCGAACCCCGGACAACCGGCCCTATTTCTTTCTGTCGTACGCGCACACTCCACCGTGGGGCCCGGAGAGCGGGGATCCGGACCACTGGGTACGCGTCCTGTTCAACGACCTGTGCAGCCACATCATGGCGCTCACCGACCTGCCCGCCGGGTCGCCCGCCGGCTTCATGGACCGGCAGATGCGTTCGGGTGAGGGCTGGCCCGAGAAGCTGAGCGAGAACCTCGCCACCTGCCGGGTGTTCGTGCCGCTGTTCTCGCCGCGTTACTTCTCCAGCGAGATGTGCGGCCGCGAGTGGTACGCGTTCCACGAACGGATGCTGAACGCAAGGACTACCGGGACGGCCACCGCCTCGGCGGTCGTGCCCGCTCTGTGGACACGCGTGGACATGCGCGAACTCCCCGATTCCGTACGGCATATCCATGTCGAGGACGCGTCGTCGGGCGGGCGTTACCTCAACAACGGGATCTACGGGCTGATCAAGCTCAGCCGGCTACGTGACGAGTACGACGAGACCGTGTTCGGCCTCGCCGAGCGCATCGTGCAGGCAGCCCGGGAATCCCGGCTCCCTCCCGGACGCCCCCGGGACTACGAGAGCACGCCGAGCGCCTTCAAACCGCGCGGCGCGGGACCCCGGCGCATCCGGCTGACCGTGGCCGCACCCACCCGTGACTCCGTCCCGGAGCACCGCGATGCCCAGCCCTACGGCGACGACGCGCTGGACTGGAACCCGTACCACACCGAGTCGACACGAGCGCTGTCCGCGCATGCCGAGGAACTGGTCCGCTCGCTGGACTACCGGGTGACGGTCGTCGCCCTCGACGACGAGAACCCCGGCGAGGAACCGCAGGAACCGGGGGACACCCAGCCCGGCATCCTCCTCATGGACCAGTGGGCCCTGACCGACGAAAGACACCGGAGCAGGCTGAAGACGTTCGACGCGTACGCCCGCCCGTGGGTGAACGCGATCGTGCCGCGCTGCCGGGCGGACCTGCAGAACCACGGGGAGGAAGGGCGCCGACTCGCCGAGGAACTGGAGCGGGTGATGCCGGCCGTCCTTGAGCGGGTGCGGCGCAGCGACTACCGGTACGCCGTCAACGGCGTACCCACGCTGTCGTCCTTCACGAAGGTTCTGCCCGGACTCGTCGCCTACACGACCCGGCAGTTCCTGAAGAACCAGGAGGTCCGACTGCCACCGGGCCCGTACCCACCCAGACCTCGTCTGGCGGACCCCTACCGCCCGCCCGGTCCAGGCCCGACAGACGCACCCGGAGGAGAGGCATGAACGCCTCGGTGGACGGACGCATCATCACCTTCTACTCGTACAAGGGCGGTACCGGCCGAACCATGGCGCTGGCCAACGTGGCATGGATCCTCGCCGCCAACGGCAAACGCGTCCTCGCCGTGGACTGGGATCTCGAAGCCCCGGGGCTGGACCGCTTCTTCCACCCGTTCCTGGATCCCAACGTGCTCACCGCCACCGAGGGCATTGTCAACATTCTCCAGAACTACGCCTGGGCCGCGACGGACGGAATGACCCGCACGGGGCCCTGGCATGTGGAGTTCGCGGATGTGGAGCAGCACGCCGTCTCCCTCGCCCCTGAGCGGCAGGGGCTCGCATTCGAGGACGGGGGCGCGCTCGACTTCCTCTCCGCGGGACGTCAGTTCCAGGCCTACTCGGACACGGCGTCGTTCCTGGACTGGGACAACTTCTACGACCGCCTCGGCGGTGGCATGTTCCTGGAGGCGCTGCGCGACAGCATGAAGCGGTCGTACGACTACATACTGATCGACTCGCGCACCGGGCGGTCGGACACCGCGGACATCTGCACCCTCCAGATGCCCGACGTCCTCGTCGACTGCTTCACTTTCAGCGACCAGTCCCTGGACGGCGCCGCCGACGTCGCGTACAGCGTCGGCGATGAACACCGTAAGCGGCGAATCCGGGTACTACCCGTGCCGATGCGCGTGGACGACAGCGAGATGGACAAGGTGGAGGCGGGCCGCGCGGCGGCCCGACGGAAGTTCGCCGGGCTGCCGACGGGACCGGGCGGGGAGCGGCTGAGCGCCGACGAGGTCACCGCCTATTGGAACAACATCGAGATTCCATACAAACCGTACTACTCATACGAAGAGACCCTTGCCGTCCTCGGGGACAAGAAAGGCGACCCCAAGTCGCTGTTGTCCGCCTACGAGCGGCTCACCGCGTTCGTCTCCGACGACGAGGTCACCGCGCTGCCACCGATCCCCGAACCGGTGCGGCTGCGCAGCCGGGAGGCGTTCATCCGACGCCGGCCGCAGGCCAACGGGGTGCGGGTGGAGGTCGTGTACGCGGCGGAGAACCGGATGTGGGCCGACTGGATCGAGTCGCTGCTGAAGCGGGCGGGCTGCACGGTCACACTGCACGACGTGGCCGCCGGACCATCCGAGAGCCCCGACCCCGGCACCCGGGTCCTGCTCCTGTGGTCCAAGGCCCTGTACGGTCCCCAGCACACCGGGAACCTGCCGAGCCCGTCCATCGGCGGTGACAGGCTGCCCGGATCGCTGATATCGGTACAGGTGGACGAGGTTCACCCGCCGGACTCGTACCAACACCAGGCCGACCTCGTCGAGCTGCACGGACTCGACGACACCGGCTGCGAGAGCGCGTTGCTCGGCGCGCTCGGACTGCCCGGCCAGGTGCCGGAGGGCGAACAGGCGGCGCCCCGGTTCCCCGGCCATGTACCGGACCACTGGAACGTGCCGCAGCGCAACAGCACCTTCACCGGCCGGGGGTACACCCTCGAAAGGGTGCGGGAGCAGTTGCGCAACGGCATGACCGCCGAACTGCCCCAGCACCAAGCGCTGCTCGGGATGGGCGGGGTCGGCAAGACGCAGATCGCGCTGGAGTACGTGCACCGGTTCAGCGCGGACTACGACCTGGTGTGGTGGGTGCCGGCCGAGAACATCGACAACGTGGTGTCCACGCTCGCCGAACTCGGCTCCCGGATCGGCGCGCCCGGCGGCGAGGACATGGCACTGGCCAGCAAGGAAACCGTCCGCATGCTCTCCCGGGGCATTCCCACCAAGCGATGGATCCTCGTCTTCGACAACGCCGACGACCCGGAGGGCCTCGCCGACTACATGCCGGCCACCGGCGGCGGGCACGTCCTCGTCACCTCGCGGAACCATGCGTGGTCGGACAAGGCCGAGGCGCTCCAGGTAGACGTCTTTCAGCGGCAGGAGAGCATCGACCACCTGTCCCGGCGCGCCCCGAGGCTCAGCCCGGCGGAGGCCGACCAGGTCGCGGAAGCGGTGGGCGACCTGCCGCTCGCGGTGGAGCAGGCCGGGGCCTGGCTCGCCGAGACCGCCATGCCGACGGCCGAGTACCTGAGCCGCCTCACCGAGGAGACGGCCGCGGTGATGGGGCTCAACCAGCCCGCCGACTACCCCGACACGGTCGCCGCCACCTGGAACATCTCGATCGAGCGGCTGAAGGAGCGTTCGCCCGCCGCGGTCCGGCTGCTCCAGCTGTGCGCGTTCCTGGCCGCCGAACCGATCTCCTCCGAACTGCTCTACGAGAGCGACCAGATGCTCCTCGCCCTCGACGTGCCGGAGAGCCTGCTGATCGGTCAGCTGGTACGGGAGATCGGCCAGCTCGCCCTCGCCAAGGTCGACCAGATCTCCCGCTCGATCCAGGTGCACCGGCTCGTGCAGGCGGTGATCCGCTCCCAGATGCCGGAGGAGGAGCGGCGCGCCACCCGGCACGCGGTGCACAGGATCCTCAGGGGCGCCCGTCCCAAGGGCGACGAGCCGACCGACAACCGCGAGAACTGGCCGCAGTTCGACATCATCTGGCCCCATCTGGCCGCCTCCGACCTCCGCAACTGCACCGAGTCGGAGCCGCGCCGGCTGCTCATCGACCGCGTCCGCTACCTGTGGAAGCGCGGCGAGTTCCCGCGCGCGCAACGGCTCGCCGAGGAACTCCTCGACCACTGGAAGGAGCCCCTCGGCGAGGACGACGAGCAGTACCTCTACCTGCGCTGCCAGCTCGCCAACGTGCTGCGCTCCCAAGGACTGTACGTCGAGGCGCGGGAGCTGGACGCCGACGTGCTCGACCGACAGCGCCGGCTGCTCGGCGACCGGCACCCGCACACGTTCATCACCACCTCCGGCCTCTCCAGCGACCTCGCGGCGCTGGGCGAGTACACCGAGGCGGTGGAACTGGCGAAGGAGGCGTACGACGGATTCAGCGACCTCTTCTACGAGACTCACCCGCGCGCCCTGAACGCGGCCAACAACCTCGCCCTGGCCCTGCGCATGGTCGGCAGGTACCAGGACGCCCGGCAGATCGACGACGTCACCCTCACCCGCCGCACGGAGGTGCACGGCGCCGATCACATCTACACCCTGTCGTCCGCAGAGAACCTCGGCCGCGACCTGCGCGAGGTCGGCCGGTACACCGAGTCCGTGACGGTGCTGTCCGAGGCGTACGACCAGCACAAGCGCGTGCTGGGCATGGAGTTCCCGGGCACCCTGCGGTGTGCGAAGTCGCTCGCGGTGTCGTTGCGCAGGGCGGGCCAGCTGGAGGACGCCCGGCGTCTGACCTCCGCGGCCCTGGGCCGGTACCGGGCGCAGTACACGGCCTACACCCCGGACTTCCTCGCCTGCGAGCTGAACCACGCCGCGGACCTGTTCGCGGCCGAGGACCGGGAAGGCGCGCGTGACGTCGCCCAGCAGGTGCTCGCCGAGTACGCGAGGAAGCCGGGCGAGACCCACCCCTATACCCAGGCCGCGATGAACAACCTCGCTGTCTACCACTGGGGCTGCGGTGACCAGGAGCAGGCCGAGCAGGTGTTCCTGAAGGTGCTGGACCGCATGACCCAGGCACTCGGCGCCCACCACCCGCACACTCAGTTCTGCTCCGCCAACTACGCGATCGTGCTCGCCGAGACCGGCCGGCCGGAAGAGGCCTGGGAGCGGGAGCAGCGCTGTGCCGACGTGCTGAGTGCCGGCCTCGGCGCCCAGCATCCCGAAACGCTGGCTGTCATCAGCAACAGCGCCCTCACTCTGGCCGCCCTCGGTCGCTTGGACGAGGCCCGCACGACGCGCGAAACAGCCCTCAGAATGCTGAAGGGGCTGCGCCATCAACTCGGCGAGAGCAACGGCATCACCCGCTTCGCGCAGGAGGAGCGCAGGGTGTACCGGGACCTGGAGCCGCTCGCCGTGTGAGTGCACGCGGCGGACGGCACTCCGCAGGTCTCGCGCCGTCAGCCCCTCGGCGTGCCTGCCAGCAGCCAGTCCAGCACGCCGGGCAGCGCGCGCAGCGACGCGAAGTGGGCGGCCTTCGGCTCCAGCACCGCCTTGGCCCGTGGAATGCGTGCGGCCAGCCACGAGAAGTGGGAGGCGGGCGAGAACCTGTCCTTCGCCCCGTGCCACAGCAGCACCGGCAACCCGATGTGCGCAGGGTCGAAGCCCCACGGGCTGGTCAGGGCGAACGCGTCGTCGATCCAGCCGTACGGCGAGCGCAGCGCCTCGCGGTAGTTGCGCAGCAGCATCGACCAGGTACCGCTGTCCGAGACGATCTGCCGATCCTCCTCGGTCAGGTCCGAGCGCAGGTCCTCCAGCATCCGCGCCGGGTCGCGGCGGATGACCGCCGAGCGCGGGATGATCCGGGCCGCGTACCGCTCCGGATCGGCGATGGCCGTACGGAACTCCTGGACGTTGAACGGCGCCATCCCGGCGAACCAGTCGAGCCCTTCGGCGTCCCGCGGCGCGAGTCCCACCAAGGCCGCCGCACGCGTCACTCTGTCCGGCAACAGGGCCGCGCAGGCGAGGGCGTGCGGTCCGCCGCCGGAACGGCCGGCCACCGCGAACCGGCCCACGTCGAGGGCGTCCGCCACGGCCGCCACGTCGTCCACGGCATCCGCCACTCGTCGGCCTGGCCTGCGGTCCGAACCGCCGTATCCCGGGCGGTCGAAGCTGATGAGTCTGACCCCCCGCTGGCGGAGCAGCACGGGCTGGGGCCGCGGGCCCACCAGGCTGCCGGGCGTGCCGTGCAGGAGGAACACCGCCCGCCCTCGGGGATCGCCCGAGACTTCCACCCTCAGCCGCCGCCCGCTCGCCACCCGAACCTGGTCAAGCACTGCCGCGCCCTCCTCTGTGCCCGTGGCCGGGACCACGTTGACGACATGTGCCCACAGCGCCGCACCGCGAAACGAACGCCCAGGTCACCGGGCTGATGCAGGACTCGCCTGGCGGTAATGGCGCCTTGGCCGAGTGCGGCCGACCCGCCGCTCAGCGCGCGAACCGACACCGCACCGTCGTCCCCCTCCGCCCCGGTGTGCACGCGGACCAGGGTCGGCGAGGTGGCCCTTGTCGCGACCTGCGCACACCACGCCGCCGTTCTCGGCCGATACCGCGAGCGTGCCCGGCCCTGCGCCGTGCGCCACGCTGCTGGTGGCCAGTTAGGCAACCGCCGACGTCAGGTCGGCAAACCGCCCGCCGGTCAGGACGAGCCGGGCGGCCTCGGCGGTGACGAGGTGCCGGGCCTCGGAGAGGGAACGCGGCTCGAAGCCGACCGGCGGGACCGCGTCGGGCGGCGATGGCAGGGGCTCGTTGTGGCGGGCGAGGACGCCGCGGGGCCTGGGCGTGGCCGAACTGGTCGGGCCTGCCGCACAACGGAGTGGGTGGCGTCGGCGTCCAGCGCGGGCCGGACGAAGGGCACCGTCCCGGCCAGGCGCTCGTCCTCGTCGCGGTAGGACAGCGCGGGGTGGGCGAAGGGGCCGGGCGCGCCGGTCATGACGCCGCAGCCGCATGCCGTACCGGCTCCGGGATGGTCACGGTGCCGGCCTTCCTGCCGCCGGCTCACACACGTGGCCCGTGGCCGCCGGGCAAACGGGGCCACGGGCGCGGGGCGCGGATCCGGCCGGTGCGTACTCCCCCCGCCCGGACGCCCGCTCTAGTACGGCAGGATGCGCCCGGAAGGCGTCCTGCGGTCGATCTCCTGCCCGCGGGGAGCGGGCCGACGAACAACGCGTACGCGGATCCGACCGTCCATGACGCCCTCCTCTTGCCGAGCCCTGACCGGTGCCTGCTGTCCGGTAGGAGGGCTCTGCCCCGCGCATGGCGGGTCCAAGCCTGGTGCGGGGCAGGAAAGTTGCCGGGGGCATGCGGACCGGGGCGGGACGGGGGCCGTGGCACCCCGCGAAACCACGGTCCCGTGACACGTGAATCACAGGCGGTCCCCGTAGGTTCCGGTGCCCATGACAGACACCTCCTCCGCCTCTCACGGAAGGACATCCCTCCGGTCATGAGCAAGCACAGGAACCACCGGGCCGCGCGTGTCGTGGCCTTCGGGGCCGCCGGTGCCCTGACGGTCGCCGCGGGCGTCACCGCCGTGGCCTCGGCGAGCCAGTCGGCCACGACGACGGCCACCACCTGCTCCTTCACCCGGTCCGCCACCTCGGCGAGCACCGGCGACAACCCCCGGCACGTGGTGACCGGCGACCTCGACGGCGACGGGAAGGCCGACGTGGTCGCCGCGGACAACGACGCCGACACGGTCTCCGTCCTGCTGGGCAACGGGGACGGCACCTTCGGCACCGCCACGGACTACGCCGTGGGCGACAAGCCGTACCAGTCCGTCATCGCCGACTTCGACGCCGACGGCAACCCGGACATCGCCACCGCCGACTTCGACGGCGGCACGGTGAGCGTCCTGCTCGGCAACGGGGACGGCACCTTCGGGACGGCCACCCGGTACACGGTCGGCTCGGGCGCCCGTTCGCTGGTCGCCGGGGACGTCGACGGGGACGGCGACCTGGACATCGCGGTGGCCGAGGAGTCGGCCGGGCGGGTCAACCTGCTGCTGGGCGACGGTGAAGGTGCGTTCACCGTGTCCTCGCAGACGGTCACCGTGACCCGGCCGCACGGCCTCGTCCTCACCGACTTCGACGGCGACGGCAACCTGGACGTCGCCACCGCGAGCGTCGCCACCGCGGGCGGGATCAGCGTGGCCCTCGGCAACGGCGACGGGACCTTCGGGGACGTCACCGACTACAGCAGCGTGGCCCGGCTCTACTCCCTCACGCAGGGCGACTTCGACGGGGACGGCACCACCGACCTCGCCACCGTCAGCAACGGCTCCGACACCCTGGAGATCTACGCCGGGAACGGCGACGGCACCTTCCAGGACCCCGTCGACTACACCACGTCCGCCCTGCCGGTCGCCGTCAACTCGGCCGACGTCAACGGCGACGACATCCCGGACGTCCTGGTCTCGTCGCTGAACGGCAACTCGGTCAGCGTCTACACCGGCACCTCGGGCGGCTCGCTCACCGAGATGACCGAGCTGTCGGCGGACGGGGCGTACGAGGCGGCCGGCGCCGACGTGACGTCCGACGGCACCCAGGACCTGGTGGTGGCGAGCAGCAGCGACGACGCGGTGGACGTCTTCACCGGCTCGTGCGGCTGATCCCCCGGGCCTTCAGGTCACGGTCAGGGTGATCGCCCCGCTGTAGTCCCCGCCCGGCTCGATGGCGGCCGGCTCCCCGTCGACCGTCATCGAGACCGTGCTCCCGGCGGGCGCGGTCACCGCCGAGTCCGCCGAGAGCGTCAGCCGGCTGAGGTACGACGTCCCGGTGACCGTCCACGCCGATCCCGCGGTGAGCGTGACCAGCACCCCGTTGTTGACGACCGGCCGCGCGGTGTTGGTGACATGGCCGAGCTGGGCGTACTCGGCGGCGGTGATGGTGTCGATGGCGTGCCGCGAGGCGGAGGCCGACAGCACGCCCGTGACGGCCGACGCGTCGAAGCCCAGCACCATGTTCCGGCCGGTGCGCATGGCGTTGTAGAAGTCGCCGGTGAGGGCGATGGCGGTGAAGGCGGCGGCGGTGTCGGTGTCGTGGGCGGTGGAGACGTCCCAGGTGCCGTCCTTCGCCGGGTCGTCGGTGGGCTCGGTGTAGACGCCGTCGTTGGAGCCCGGGTTGTCGGTCTCCATCACCTGGAGGACGACGCCGTTGCCGGGGGTGAGGGCGGCGCCCTGCGAGCCGTCCACGGTGATGGTGGCCCGTACCGCCTTGTCGAGGAAGGTGGTCGCGGCGGTGGTGAGCAGCGTCCCGCCGCTGATGTGCAGGGTCCCCGCCCCGTGCCACATCACCCCGAACTGCCGGGAGGTGACGGTGGTGCTCTGCTCGGGAAGGGCGGCCAGCTCTGCTTCGGTCAGGCCTAGTTCGAGGTCGGTGTTGAGCTGGGCGACGTCCGCGCGGGTGCTGTCGCCGTAGTACAGCGTGCTGTTGGAGGCGCCGACGACGGTGGCGTACGTGCCGACGTCGAGGGTGCAGCCGAGGATCCGCTCCGTGACGTCTCCGTCGGCGAAGGTGCCGTAGCCCTCGTCGCCGAGGTTGCTGATGGCGCAGTTGACGGCGGTGGCCTGTGCGCCCGAGACGGAGTCGGTGGAGAAGGCGCCCCAGGTCTCGGAGGCGATGGTGGAGTTGAGGTAGGTGGCCCTGGTGCCGGTGCCGATGACGTTGGTGGCGCGGACGTTGCCGGAGATGCCGAGCCGCCAGGGCACGACGAGCATGTTCGCGCCGCCGCCGAAGACGTAGTCGGCGGGCAGGGTGCCGTTCAGGCACTGGATGGCGGAGTTCTTGACGACGACGTCGGCGCCGTCCTCGGCGACCAGCCCGCTGCGTACGACCCCCTTGTTGGTGACGGTGACGCCGTCCAGGACCAGCCGGGTCCCGGACCCGGTCCCGACGACGGCCGCCCCGTCCCCGACGAAGTCGCACCGGCCGTTGCCGGTGAAGCCGATCGCGGTGTCCGTGATCGCGTACGAGGCGCCTTCCGCGACGTAGCAGCCGTCGAAGGCCTCGCCGGTGGAGGTGACGCTCACCCCGTCGGCAGCCGCGTCGGTGACCGTGCCGCCGACCAGCGCGGAGGTGACGGACCTGGCCGCGACGATCCCGTCCGCGCCGACGTACAGCGCCTGGCGGAGCGGGAAGGTGACGCCGGCGAAGGTCGCCGGGTTCTGCTCGGCGACCGTGAGCACGAGGTCGCCGGTGTAGGTCCCCGGGGCGATCGTGGTGTCCGTGGCGAGCGTGGCGGTCAGCACGGAGCCGGTCTCCACTCCGTCCACGGTCAGGGTGAGGCCGTACCCGTCGGGCGCGGCGAGCGTGCCGCCCTCGGCGAGGGTGAGGGAGGCGAGGGCGGTGGTCGCGTCCACCACGTATGTCTCGCCGGCTCCCACGGTGATCGCACCACCGGCGTCCGCCGCCCGCGCGGTCCCCGGGAGCGCCGCCGAACCGGCCCCCACGGTCGCCAGCGCCACCAGGGCCCGCACCCGGTCCCGCATCGACGGCTCGTACCCCTTGCTGCGTGCTGCCATGAACGACTCCTCCGCGGTCACGGACATGCCTGTGGACGGTTCCGGATCGCGGTGCAGTCTGCTCCCACTGCCGTCAGACTGTCGACACTTGGGCCGTATTCTAAGAAAAGAAGGTCCGTAAATGCGCCAGTGTCGACACTGCACTCAGAGGCTCAGGCGCTCAGGGGCTCAGGCGTTCAGGCCGGCGGCCAGCCAGCGGGCGACGTCGCGCGGGTCCGCGGTGGTGCCGGTCAGGCGGAGTTCGCGGTGCACCGCGCGGGGCAGTTCGGGGCGGTGCAGCAGCGGGCGGCTGCCGAGGGCGAGGAGCAGGCCGGTCCACGCGTCGGCGTCCTCGGGGTCGCCCGCCAGCAGGCGGGCGTAGGCGCCGGAGGCCGCGGGGTCCCCGGCGACCAGGGCACGGTCGGCGGCGGACGGTGCGGGCCAGTCGCCGGCGTCCGGCACGGCGAGGCGCTGCCGGATCAGCCCGGCGCGGGCCTGGGACCAGGGCGCGACGGGATCGGGGACGACGGTGGACCCGGCGACGGGCCCGTGCACCGCGGCACCGGCGGTGAAGGCCCTGGCCAGGGCACGGACGTCGTCCGGGGCCGGGGCCAGGTGCCGGATCCGCCAGCCCGTGCGGTGGTCGGTGGCCGTGGACTCGGCCAGCGCGGCGGTCTCCGGCCGGATCCGGGCATCCGACCACCAGGCCGGCAGCCGCGCGGCCATGCCCCGCAGGAAACGGCGGCCGTGCGCGGTCAGGGCGGGGTCGGCGCACAGGGTGTCGACCGCCTCCTGGGTCTGCCGGCGGCGCAGGGCGAACTCGAACTCCGCCAGCGGGCGCCCGGCCGGCGGCACGTGGTCCAGGTACCTGCACCAGAAGTCGGTGATGCCCAGGAAGGCGTAGGCGCCCTGGAGCAGGCCGCTGAGCGGGCGCGGGTCGTTGCGCCAGGGGGCGTAGTGCCGCTCGGCCCCGCTGTCCCGTTCCAGGGTCAGCAGGTGGAGCAGCGCGCCCAGTTTGGTGTGCTGGAACTCGTGGACCAGGGTGACCGCGAAGCTGACCGGGTCCGGGGGCAGCGAGGAGAGCAGACCGCCGAAGGCGTCGCCGGAGGAGGCGCTGAGGACGGCCCAGGCCGGTGCCCCGCGCACCTCCGCGATGGTGCGCAGCCCCTCGGCCAGCGCGCCCGCCGTGGCCGGGTCGCCGGCCGCGAGCAGGTCCAGCGCGCGGCCGAACCGCTCCCGCCAGCGGCCCAGTTCGTCCTTGCCGAGGCGCCGCGGGGGCAGCGGTTCGCTCAGGTCCCGGTAGGGGTCGATGTCGTCCAGCCAGACGGCCACCGGCCGTCCGGCCACGTCGGCCCGCAGGCTGCGCAGCCCCTGCCAGCCGGGGGCGTCGCCGTCCGGGGCCGCGGGCGGCTCGGGCGGGCCCACCCCGGCGCCGTGGGGGTCGACCCACAGCCGTCCCGCAGCCACCGCCACCTCCGCCGTCCCCCACCGCGGGCGGTCCGGCAGCCGGGCCAGCCCGAGGGCGGGGAACATCACGGCACCGTCCCGCAGCGGCACGGTGGTGCGCAGCGGCAGCCCGGCGCGCAGCGCGGCGACCGCGCACAGCGCGTGCAGATGACCGAGGTCGGTCCAGAGCGGCCCGTCACCCCAGGCGGTGTGCCTGAGCCGGCGCAGGCTGTGCCCGAGCCAGATGCCGATCTGCGGGTGCAGCAGCAACCGCCCGAACTCCTCGGGGGCGCGCTGCTGAGCCGCCGCCAGGGTGTCCCACACGGTGTCCACGGGCGGCAGCGGACCCAGCGCGCCCGAGGTCGTGGCGATGGTGTCCAGCAGGGCCCGCAGCAGCAGGAGCCGCCTGCTGTACTCGGTCCGCCACAGGAAGCGGACCGTCTCCGGACCGCCCCGGCCCGCCGCGAGTTCGTCGAAGTACGCCGACGGAATGACGTGGTGATCGGCACGGGCGGATGCGGAGCCTCCGTCGGTCTGCACGTGTGTCCTTCCGTCCGTCGGGACCGTCAGTCGGCCCGTCCGGGCGGTCCGTCACCGAAGTTGATCCGTAGCCGTTCGACCTGGCGGAGCAGCCGGTCCAGTGCACGCGCGTAGACGTCCGGGTTGCGGGACCGGAGGTCGAGGAGCGCGGTGTCGCCGAGATCGGGCAGTTCGGATCGCACGGAGTCCGCGGACGTGTTCATGTGCCATCCCCCTGAGAACGTCCTCCCGTTGGTTTCATGATGACGCATGGGCCGGAAGCCGGGAAGGCCGTGATCAGGCCGGTCACCCCGGTCACCCGGGTGACACGGGCGGCAGCCGGCGGGCCGCCCAGTCCGTCAGCTCGTCCTGCGCCAGCGAGCCCGGTTCGAGTACGCCGAGCGCCTCGACGAGGGCGGCCAGGCCGCCCCGGCGGAGCCGGCAGGTGCGCACGATGCTGATGATGTCGGGCCGGGCCGCGCCCAGCCGGGGTATGGCACCGGCCAGGTCGGAGGGGAGCATGCCGACGACGAGCTGGCGCTGGTGGTAGTCGGCCAGGGCGGGCCAGCCGGCCAGCAGCGCGATGAGTTCGGACAGGGCCGCGTCCGGCACGGGTTCCGCCGGGTGACGGGTGGCGGGGAAGTCGTAGCGGCGTTCGTCGCCGGCCCCGGACCGGTACCGGAGCGAGGTGGGCCGCTGCCCTCCGCCGGTGAAGCGTGCGATCACGGTCCGGGCGATCGCGTCCATGTCCGGTGGCCAGTTCTCGTCGCCCGCGGCCTCCAGTTCGGCCAGCACGGCCCGGGAGAACGCCCCGGTCCGCAGCACGGGGTCGTTGGCCGCCCGCTGTCCCGGTCCCGAGGCCAGCAGCACGAACTGGTCCCGGCCGGGCAACCGGTCGCCGCGGGAGGGGAGTTCGCCGGGCAGTGAGCGGGCGAAGCCCAGCTCCTCGACGAAGGTCTGACAGGAGTCGACCAGCCAGATCTGGCGCCGGAATCCGGGCAGGGCGTCGGTGGTGAGGGTGGTCAGCCAGGCGTCCAGGTCGAGGTTGCGTTTGTCGTCGGCCGTGGCGTCGGCGTAGAAGAGCCTGCGGTGTCCCTGCGGGTCGTTGACCCCGTGGCCGCCCCAGACGACGAACAGCAGGTCGCCCTCCAGCGCGGGCAGCCGCCGGGTCAGCACCTCCTGCACGGCCTCCCGCCCGGCGGGACCGGCGGGCACGTCCGTCCCGGGGCCGCCCGTCCCGGCGCCGCTCTTCTCGGGCAGGGCGGACAGCAGCAGGGAGATGTGGGCCGCGGGGACGCCACGGCCGCGCAGCCAGGCGGTGAAGCGGCGGGCGTCGGCGGCGGGGCCCGGCAGGTCCCAGGACGGTCCGGCGGCATAGCGTTCCACGCCGACGACGACGGCGTGGGTGCGGTCGGGGCGGGCGGCGGTCACGGCAGCTCCTCGGCCAGCATCCGGTACAGCCCGGGGTTGCCCCAGTAGGCGCTGTGGGAGAGCGGGAAGGGCTGGCGGCTGTCGAGGGCGATGTCCAGGACCCGGCCGGGGAAGACGCCGGCGCCGAGGTAGCTGAGCAGGTCCCGCCGGTCGTAGACGTTCAGCCAGCGCGGTACGTGGGCGGGCAGCGGGCGGCCGGGCTCCAGGCTGGGCAGGGCGCCCAGTTCGTACAGGAACGGCGCCTGCGAGCCGACGGTCACCAGCAACTCGACCTGCGGCAGCGGTCGCAGCACCAGCAGGTCGAGCGCGGCGATGCCGCCGAGGCTGTGGGCGAGCAGCACCACCGGCGGCTCGGCCGCGAGCACCGCCTGCGCCACGGCCTCGCGGACCGGGCCGCCGCGGGCCAGGTAGAGCAGTACGTCACCGGCGGCCGGGTGGGCCGCGTCGGTGAGCGCCGAACGCCGTCTGACCGCCTGGGCGGAGGCCAGTCCGAGGGCGAGCCGTCCGGTCAGCCGCCTGATCCGCCGGGTCACCGGGCCGCGGTGGGTGCCGGGCCCGTCCGCGGCGGCCCCGGGGAGCAGGGCGGCGATCCGGGCGACCGCCTCGTCGCGGGCGGTGCCGTCGAAGGCCGCGGCCGGGCCCTGCCGGCCGGTCCGGCGGCGCACCGCCTCGGCCACGAAGGCCCGGGCCAGTTCGGCCGTCCCTGCGCCCTCGGCCGGGGCGCGCAGGAAGCGGCGGCAGTCGTCGGCGGTCAGCACGGCGGCCACGGCGGCGGCGAAGTCCTCCGCGATCCCCGCCGCGTCCAGGAGCCCGCGCAGCCGGTCGTCCGCGGTGAGCGCCGGGGCCGCCGCGGCGAGGGCCTCGCCCGGCGGGCGGGTGCCCGGTGCCGACTCGGTCCGCCCGGCGGTCTCCGCGGTGAGCAGACGGAGTTCGAGCAGCGGGTCCAGATAAAGAAGTCCCCAGAATTCGACGTCCTCGTCGAAGTCCGCCTCCGCTGCGCCGGGGGCGCCCGCGTTCGGCAATTCACGCCCCGTCCCGTACCCCGGCACGGAAATACCGTTCGAATGCAGCACCGATCCGGCAGTTCCCCCCCAATAACAGGAAGATATACGGACTTCGGGCCGTAACGGCCGTAATCCTTGTCGTACGACTTCCACGGTGGCGCTGAATCCCGGCTCGCGCACACCGGTGCCATGTACGAATAAGACCGTCGTCACCGGCCACCCCCGCTCCTGGACGGCATATTCCAAGCGCAGCAAGAATAGGTCAGTTGCCCCGACAGCGGCTACACTGCGTGTGAACAACGCAACAGAGTGCGGCACTTGCCAAAGGGGGATGACCGGTGAGCATCGACTCCATCGTCACTCACGTCGTCGCAGCTCTCGCAGTGGTGATCACGGTCTCCTCGGTCCTGGGCGCGGCAGCCCGCAGGCTCCGCCAACCCCCCGTCATCGGGCAGTTATTCGCCGGTATCGCCCTCGGTCCCAGCCTGCTGGGCCTGGCCCCCGGAGGAGCGTACGAAACCCTCTTCCCGGACCAGATCAAGCCAATTCTGACTTCGGTGGCCCAGGTCGCCCTTGTGCTCTTCCTCTTCGCGGTCGGCTATGAACTCGACCTCGGCCAGCTGCGCAATCGCAGCGCGGTGACCGCCGTCTCGCTGAGCGGGTTCGCGATTCCCATGCTCATCGGGGCCGGCGTCGTTCTGCTGTATCCCGGAGGTTTCCGTTCCGCGAACGGCGGGCATCCGGTCGACGCGACTTTCATCCTGTATATGGCGGTCGCCCTGTCCATCACGGCGGTCCCCGTGCTGGCCAGCATCATCAGGGACCAGGGACTGGCCGGCACCAGGCCCGCCACCATCGCGATGGCAGCCGCCGGTGTCATCGACGCGTTGAGCTGGCCGGTTCTCGCCGTCGCCCTGCTCGGCGGCGAGGACGGCTCACTGGGGTCCTGGACCCTCAAGGTGGCGCTGCTGGCGGCCTATGTGCTGGTGATGTTCGTCGTCGTGCGGCCGGTGCTGAAGTGGTGGATGAGCCGGCCCGGCGCGCTGATGACCAATCACGTCCCCGTCGCCGCCGCCCTGGCGCTGGCCTCGGCCTGGGCGACCAGTGCGCTCGGACTGCATGTGATCTTCGGGGCGCTGGTGGCCGGCATCATCATGCCCCGCCAGGCCGACGGCGCGCCCGACAGCCAGGTGCTGCGTCCGCTCCAGGAGACCGGCGGCCTGCTGCTGCCGGTGTTCTTCACGATCTCCGGGATGTCGGTCCAGCTGCGCGGGCTGCACGCCTCCGACCTGCTGCTCCTGCTGGTGATATGCGCCGCCGCGGTGGTGGGCAAGGTGTCCGCCGGCGCCCTGTCGGCCCGGGGCGCCGCCCGGCTGCCCTGGCGGGACTCGATGCTGATCGGCGTGCTGCTCAACACCCGGGGACTCACCGAACTCATCGTGCTCAACGTGGGGTTGCAGGCCGGGGTGATCGGTCCCCGGCTGTACGCGCTCCTGGTGGTGATGGCACTGATCACCACGGCCGCTGCCGGGCCGCTGATCGGCCCGCTGCACCGCCCTTCCAAGCACGCCGGAACCGACGCCGACACGGGCCCCGCGACGGGCGCCGGGACGGACGCGGGCACGAACGCGGGCACGGATGCCGGACGGACCCCGGACAGCGGGCAACCCCCCGCCGTGGACGCCGAGCCGACGCCTCAGCCGTAGCGGGCCTGAGCCGTAGCTCGGCCCACTCGGTTGACACGCCGACGCCGGTCGGGCCCTGAGCCCGACCGGCGCCGGCGTCACTGTCTGCGTCGCTCTCGGCGTCGGTGTCGGTGTCGCCGTCGGTGTCGCCGTCGGTGTCGCCGTCGGCTAGAACGGCACCGGGGCGATGTCGGCCTCGGCCCGCTGGCTGCTGGCCGCCGCGACGGTCGCCGGGTGGCTCTCGCCCAGCGTCCGGCGGAACCGGGTCAGGGTGTCGGTGTGCAGCACCGTGGCCTCGTCCACCCGGTCCAGCGCGCGCAGGTCCAGGGCCACGTTGTTGGCACAGGCCAGCGTGGTCGGGTGGTCCTTGCCGAAGGTACGGGTGAGGATCTCCAGCGACTGCCGGTCCAGCTCCAGTGCCTCCGTGTGGCGCCCCTCGGCACTGTGCTGGTTGGCCATGCCGATGGCCGTCGTGACGGTGAGGATGTGCTCCTCGCCCAGCGACTCGCGCATACCGCCCAGGGCCACCCCGACCTGTTCACCGGCCGCGTCCAGATCGCCCAGGTGGCGCAGGGTGATGGCCAGGTTGGTGCGGGCCGACAGGGTGTACGGGTGGACGCTGCCCAGCTTGGCCAGGTAGCGCCCGACCGTCGCTTCGCCCAGGTCCCTGGACCGCGTCAGGCGGCCGTCCTGCCGGAGGTCGACCACCAGGTTGGCCGCACAGGCGATGGCGTCCGGGTGGTCGGCGCCGTAGCGGTTCTCGGACTTCGCCAGTGCCTGTTCGCCGAGCTGCACCGCCCCGTCGTGGTCCCCGGCGCGGCGGCGGCAGACCGCGAGGACCCGGGCGCAGCTCACGGTGGAGGGGTTGTCCTCGCCGTACGTCGCGACGTACCGGGCGTAGACGTCCTCCTGGTGGGTGACGGCGCCCGGGTAGTCGCCGGTCTCGCGGATGTCGATGGACAGGTTGCTGAGGGTGTTCAGGGTGTCGAGGTGGTTCTCGCCGAGCGCGAGGGCACGCAGCCGGGCCGTCTCGGCGTCGTACTCGCGGGCCTCCTTGTACAGGCCCATCAGCCGCAGCCCGACGCCCAGGCTGTGGGCGGCGCGCAGGGTGGCGGGGTCGTCGTCGCCGAAGGCCCGCAGGCAGCGGTCGTAGACCGACCGGTTGATGTCCAGCGCCTGCGCCATCTCGGCCCGCAGCCGCAGGCCGCTGGTGAGCTGGATGAGGGCGTCCAGGGTGCCCTCGTCGTCCTCGCCCGCGATCCGGATGTAGGTGTCCGCGGTGCGCTGCATCATGGCGGCGGCCTCCTCGTACTCCCCGACCATGCGCAGGAGGTACGCCAGCCACTTCGCCATCTCCAGCGTCTGCTGGTCCTCGCCGCCGAACTTCTCGGTCCACACCTCCAGCGCCTCACGGGCCATGGCGACCGCGCCGTCGTGGTCGCCCCAGTAGTAGAGGAACTCCACGACGCCGCGGATCAGGCCGCGCACCCAGGGCGAGTCGCACTCCACGGCCCGGGACACCGCGATGTGCGGCAGCAGTTGCTGGTAGCGCGGCCACAGTTCGCGGGAGCCGGGGCTGTTGGGGTTGGCATCGGCGAGCAGCAGGTGCGCGCCGTGCCGCATCTCCGCCTGCTGCTGCGGGGACATGCGGTTGACCAGCACCGCCTGGACCAGACGGTGCAGCTGGATGGTGTCGTGCCGGTGCTCGATGCGGGCCAGGGCGTAGACGTTGATCTCCCGGATGGCCCGGCCGAGCCGGATCGGGTGGCGCAGGGCCTCGTCGAGCTCGGGGGCGATGGTGCTGCGCGAGTTGTTGAAGAGCGAGCGGGAGATCGGCTCGGGGGCGAAGAACGAGCAGACCTGGAGGAGCTGGAGCGCGGCCGGGTTGCGCTGTTCGAGCTGGCGCAGCGAGACGTCCCAGGCGGCGGCCACCGACATCGGGTAGTCCGGCGACGGGACGAGTTCGAGCATCAGCTCGGCGATCTTCTCCCGGATCAGCCCCAGGTACTCGTCCACGGCCATGCCCGTGACCGCCTGCCAGGCGGCGGCCTGCTCGATGGCGAGCGGCAGGTCGCCCAGCTCCTCGGCGAGCAGGTCGGCGTCGGCGTCGGACAGGTCGCGGGCCCTGCGGCGCAGCAGGGCCTTGCTCTCCTCCCGCGTGAAGACGTCCACGGAGAGGGTCCTGGCGACCCGGTCCCACTCCTGGTTCCGGGAGGTGATGAGGATCTTTCCGGTGCCGCCGGTCGGGAAGTAGGGGCGCACCGCCTCGACGTTCTCGGCGTTGTCGAAGACCAGCAGCCAGCGGTCGTAGGGCTCGCCCCGGCGCAGGGCCTCGCGGACCGCCGGGACCGCCCGGTTGGCCTCGGTGCCCACGTTCAGGCCGAGCCGGTGGGCGAGTTCGGTGAGCGCGGTCAGGATCATCGTCGGCTGTTCGGAGGGGATCCACCAGATCACGTCGTACTCGGCGGTGTGCCGGTAGACGTACTCGATGGCGATCTGGGACTTCCCGACACCGCCCATGCCGTGCAGGGTGTGCGGCAGCACCGCCGAGGTGTCGCCGGTCAGCAACTGCTCGTGCACCTGGGTGAGGAGCTCCTCGCGCCCGGTGAAGTTGGGGTTGTTCGGCGGCACGTTGCCCCACACCACCGGTACCGGGACGCGCTGCGGGGCGGTCTGGCGGGACTGCGGTGCGGCCGGTCCCGGGACCGTCCTGCCGGGTGACGAGGGGCCGGCGCCCGGCTGCCCGTCGGGGCCCGGCACGGGAAACTCCCGCACCGGGGTCCCGCTCGCGGAACCTCCCGCTGCGTGCTGGTGCTCACTGGCAGTGGTGTCGGTCATGTCCAGGCCACCCAAATCTGAATTTACAAGATTTTTATTACTGACATCGTGGCCCAATTGCCGCGAATTCTTGGCGATCGACGCACCGGCCGGGGCGCCTTCCAGCGCCGCGCCGACCCGGCGGGCGCGCAGCAGATAGGGCCCGGAGAGGGCGCGCAGGACGGCCAGCTCGACCCGCAGGAACGGCAGGCTCTCCGCCGTCACCTGGGGAACCGGCTCGTCCTCCGGGGCGAGCAGCGCACCGTGCAGCCCGCGGGCCGCCTCGAACCGGTCGCCGTAGAACTCGGACACCGAACTCACCACCCGGGCCGTGTCCGCGCGCATCGCGCCCGCCAGCAGCGCCTCGCGGGCCCCGTCGACGAACTCCAGCGGGGCGGGCTGTGCGGGCTGTGCGGGCTGTTCAAGGAGGCCGCTCAGGAAGAGCTCGGCGAGGTGGGACGGCTGTGCCTCGGGCACCAGCCGGCGCTGGACGTCCCGTACCAGGCGGGGTTCCAGGACCGCGGCGGCCAGGTGGGTGGCCAGCCGGTAGGCGGTGGGGGTGGCATGGCTGCGGAAGCGCCGGATGCGCTCCTGCACCGAGGGCGCCGGGATGACGACCGGCGGCTCGGCCAGGTCGCCGTCGGAGGCGTCCGGCGGGTCGGGCGCGCCGAGCAGCAGCACCGGGGCCTCGATCCAGCCGGACTCCGCGCCGGTCACCAGAGCGGCCCACCGGCGCAGCCACCGGGCGTCCAGCTCCAGGACCGGGACCGCCGCCGTCCAGCCAGCGGGCGGCGGGTCGAACGGGTCGCGCCACTCCTGCGGGAAGTCCACCGCCAGTTCGGTGGTGCGGGCCCCCGCGCGGGGGCTGCGCAGCCGCGCCTGCCGGGGCATCAGGGCGGTGCGGTGCCAGTCCCGCTGGGACAGCAGGTGCACCACCGCCACCGGTCCGGCCGCCGACCACAGCTCCAGGGCCTGCCGGCCGGCCTCGGTCCGCCACAGCGGCCCCAGGCCGTCGGTCAGCACCAGCACGATCCGGCGGCCGGTACGGTCCACCAGCTCGCCGGGGACCCCGAGGACGTCGTGCTCGGGATACGGCCCGCGCAGCACCGCCTCCGGCCCGCGCGGGGTCTCGCGCAGGCCCAGCCGGCGCACCCGTACGTCGCGGAAGGCGCCCAGCCGCTCCGCCACGGCGGTGAACTCGGCGACCGTCTGCTCCCAGATCACCATCGTCGCGTGGTCGTCCACCACGAGCACCAGGTCGAAGCGGCGCTCGTCGGCCGCCCTGGTGTAGGGCACCCACAGGCCGTCCTCGGCGGCCCGTTCGGCGGTGGTCTCCTCGTCCAGCTCGACCTCGAACGCCGAGGGCACGAGCTGCTTCAGCGGTCGCAGCGCACGGGTGATGCCCGCCGCGTCCCGCAGGTCCGGCAGCACCTCGGCCACCTCGACCGGTTCGGCGTCCCCTGCTTGCCCGGCGCGCGCCCACCCGGTCGCCCGCTCCCGCGCGGAACCGGACCCTCGCCCGTCCGGTCCGGCGGACGGCAACGGCAGGAACAGCACCTCGGCCCCGTCACCGGACGGCTCCCGCACCGTACCGTCGGCGGTCCCGTCCGCCGTGCCGTCCCCGCTCCCCGTCCCGCCCCCGGTCTCCCCCGGCCCGCCGCCGCCCGACCCGTTCTCCGTACCGCCGCCCGACCCGTTCGCCCTGCCGCCGCCCGACCCGTTCGCCGTACCGCCACCGGTCCCGGACGCGCTCCCGCCGCCCGTTCCGCCGTGACCGCGACCGCCCGGACCGCCGAACGCCGACGGCCCGTCGGGGAGTTCGGGCAGCCCGGAGACCCCCGACAGGCCGGCCGGCCGGGGCCGGGGCGGGCGGTCCGACGCCGGCAGCCGGGCCGCCAGCGTCTGGTACGCGTGCAGCCAGAGGCCCTCCGCCACTTCGAAGGCCTCCGGACGGGCACGCGGTTCCTCACCCATCAGGGCGCCCCCGACAGCTCACGCCAGAGGGCCTCCAGCAGCTCGCCCCAGGACTCGTCGTCCTCCCGGACCCCGGCCGTCCGCAGGAACACGGCGTTGAGCAGCTGGTCCGTCGCCAGTCCGCCGTGCTCCCGGCTGCGCTCCACGAACGCCCGGATCATGTCGTCGTACCGGCCCTCCTGGTCCCGGAAGTGCGCGGCGATCATCGTGGCGAGCTGGTCCTCGCGGGGCGGGGAGACGTCCAGCCGGACGCAGCGGCGCAGAAAGGCCGGCGGGAACTGCCGTTCGCCGTTGCTGGTGATGACGACGAACGGGAAGGCCCGGCACCGGACCCGGCCGTCCGCCACCGTGACCGTGGTGTCCGGGTCGTCGGTGAACACCCGTGCCTGCGCCTCGTGATGGCGGGCACGGACCAGTTCCGGGATGTCGTACGAGCCGTTCTCCAGCACATGGAGGAGGTCGCTCGGCAGGTCGATGTCGCTCTTGTCCAGCTCGTCGATGAGCAGGACGCGGGGCAGCTCGTACGGGAGCAGGGCGGTGCCCAGCGGGCCGAGCCGCACGAAGTCGCCGATCCGTGGACCGGTGCCGCCCTCCGGTGGCGCCTCGGTGCCGGCGTCGGGGACGGCGGCAGGGACGGGGGCCGGTCCCCGGCCGAGGGAGGCCTGGGCACGGCCGATGGCGTCGTACTCGTACAGTCCGGAGCGCAGGGTGCTGCGCGAGGTGATCCCCCAGTGCAGGACGCGGCCCAGGCCCAGCTCGCGGGCGACCAGGTAGGCCAGCGTGGACTTCCCGATGCCGGGCCGGCCGGTCACCAGGAGCGGCCTGCGCAGCAGCAGGGCCGTGTTGATCATGTCGATGTCGTGCGGGTTCTGCCGCGAGGTGGTGCGGCCCGCGGCGCCGAGCCTGCGGTCGGTCTCGGCGCTCTCGGCCGGTACGGGCGGCAGCACCGGGCCGCCGTCGAAGGTCCGCCAGCCGGGCGGCGGGGGCAGCACGTCGGCGAGGCGGATGTCGGGCAGCGGCTGCCCGGTGCCCCGGTAGATCCACCAACTGCGGCTGACGGGCCCGCCGTTGTGGCCGTTCTCCACCGGATGCTGGACGCGGTTCATGAGGTCCCCTCGTCGTCGTGGCCGCCACGCACGCTGCCGGGAACCGACGCCGGGTACCCCGGGTACGCGGACCAGTCCACCATCCGGTTCGGGTCGTCGAGGAGCACCGCGAGGTGGCGTCCGGTGTGCGCGTCCCGTTGCGCCGCGGCGGCGGTGGCCGCTTCGTTCCGTAACTGCCGTACACGCTGCGGCAGTTCGGCGGCCGTTCCCTTCAGCAGCTTGTCGACCCGTTTCCTGAGGTCGCCCGGGGGCGTGGGCCGGCGGTCCCATACGGCCAGCGGCACGCCGGCCCGCAGCGCGGCTTCGAGCGTGCCCTGGCGGCCGTCCGGCCCGGGCAGCGGCGGCGCGGTGAGCGCGACCGAGACCAGTCGTTCGTCGGCGGCGAGCGTGCTGTTCCACCGCACCGGGTCGTGGCCGCGCTCGCCCGTGGTGTCCCAGTGGCAGACGATCCGGGAACCGGCCGTCAGCTGCTGCCAGCGGTTGCGCCAGCGCCGGTGGTACCGCCGGGCCCGCATCCGCTCCAGGCTGCGCAGCGCCACCGGGTAGTCCAGGCACAGCGCGGTCGCGGAGGAGTGGGAGGCCGTCGGCAGCCACTCCATGGGCTGGTTCAGCAGCTGGAGCGGCAGCACGAACTCGAGGACCGGTCTGCCGGGGCGCTCGCCCCAGTCCTCCTCGACGGCGCCGACCAGCTCCTCCACCGCGGCCTCGACCTCGCCCAAGGCCACGATCCGGTCCTCTCCCCGCTCCGGCCGCCACGAGCCCGGCCGCCGCTGACGCCAATGGGAGAGCAGGTACTCGTCCGTGCCCATCCCGTCCTTGCTCAACTGGACAACGAGACAGGCGGGAGCCGGTTCCGCGGCTCCCTGGGCGATCTGCGCACGGAGGGTCGCGAGGGGTCCCGACAGGTCGAGTCGCCTGCCCTGGTCGTCGTTCCAGCCGCGCAGGCCGTCGACGACCTGCCGGTCGACGCCGGCCCCGGCGCCCGCCGCGATCGCGTGCTCCACCAGGGCCAGCACGGGAAGCAGGCCGTCGGGGCGGGCATTGGCCCCGGCGAGGAAGTCGAAGGCCTCCGGGAGGGTGGCGACCGGGTGCGGCGGGAGCGGCAGGTCACCGGCCGCCGCGTGCAGCAGGCCCTGCGCGTCGGGATGCGGGAAGCGGCCCAGCAGCGAGCGGGCCCTGCGGAGTTCGGGCTCCGGCAGGACCGCGAGGACCGGCGAGGCGGAGACGAGTTCGGCGATCCGCAAAACCGGTATCGAACCGGGGTCGTACACCTGGAGGGTGTCCACCAGCACGGAGAGCCCGGTCGGCCGCTGCCAGCAGGCCCGGGCTATCTCCATTATGTCGTGCCGCTTCCGGTCGTGTCGCCGGAGGTTGGCTAACTCGGGTAACCGGCCCGCCAGCATGTCGATCAAGAGATCGCGCCCTCCCGGTGCATCGAGTCCCGACACCGCGCACATCTGCTCCACCAGCTCATGCTCGAACCCCGCCGCATGGCCGCCGTTTCTCACACTGAACAAGCGTCCCCCGTTCACGACTCCCGCGCCTCCCAACTCCCTTCCGTTGCAAGGCCGTCCGAGTGCCGTAGCCCTGGGTCCAGGGTATGGCCCAGGCCTTGGGCGTGGCCACCCCGGTACGGTCAATCACCGGCACGGAACCGCTGCCCGGCCACCGCTTCGCGACCGGGTACGGGCACGGCCTAAGGTCGTCCGGTGACGAACAGCAGCGCGACGCGTTCCCACGACCTCGACGGCATACGTCCGGCACCGGAGCCCCCCGGGTGGCAGGACCGGCTGCGCCGGTTCGGCCACGGGGCGGCGGCCGGGGGCACCGGCACGCCCGCCGGGGTCCGGGAGCGCCTGGTCCCGCCCTTCCCCGAGCCCGCCGCCCGCCCCTGGCAGCTCCTGGGCCTCGACCCGGCCCGGACACGGCGGCTCGCGAGGGCGACGGAGTGGCTGGGCCCGCTGCTGGTCGCCGCCCTGGCCGGTGTGCTGCGCTTCTGGCACCTCGGCCGGCCGCGGGACCTCGTCTTCGACGAGACGTACTACGCCAAGGACGCCTGGGCACTGCTGCACCTCGGGTACGAGGGCACCTGGCCGGACCGCAAGATCGCCGACCCGCAGATCCTGGCGCACCCGCAGGTGATCTCCCTCTCCGACACCGGCTCCTTCGTCGCGCACCCGCCGACCGGCAAGTGGGTGATCGCCGTCGGCGAGTGGCTGTTCGGCCTCGACCCGGTCGGCTGGCGTTTCATGACGGCGGCCCTCGGCACCCTCTCGGTGTTCATGCTGTGCCGCATCGGCCGCCGCCTGTTCCGTTCGACGTTCCTGGGCTGCCTGGCCGGGGCGCTGCTGGCGATCGACGGCCTGCACCTGGTGATGAGCCGCACCGCCCTGCTCGACCTCGTCGTCATGTTCTTCGTGCTGGCCGCGTTCGGCTGCCTGCTGATCGACCGGGACCGGTCCCGGGCCCGGCTGGCGGCGGCCCTGCCGGCCGACGCGGCGGGCCGGGTGCGCCCGGACGCCGACACCGGCGACCGGGCCGGGACGGGCCGCCGGCCCTGGCGCCTCGCGGCCGGCGTCCTCCTCGGCCTCGCGGCCTCGACGAAGTGGAACGGCCTGTACGTCCTCGTCTTCTTCGTGGTCCTGACGCTGCTGTGGGACGTCGGCGCCCGCCGCGTCGCCGGGGCCCGTCATCCGTACCGGGCGGTCCTGCGCCGCGACCTCGGCCGGTCGGTCCTCGCCCTCGTCCCGACCGCGCTCCTGACGTACCTGGTGACCTGGACCGGCTGGTTCCTGTCCGACGACGGCTGGGGCCGGCACTGGGCGGACGGCCGCGGCGGCACCTGGTCGTGGATACCGGCCCCGCTGCGCAGCTTCTGGCACTACGAGTACCTCGTGTACCAGTTCAACGTGAACCTGCACTCGCCGCACAAGTACCAGTCGAACCCGTGGAGCTGGCTGGTCCTCGGCCGTCCCGTGCTGTTCGCCTACGACTCCCCGCAGCCCGGCCAGGACGGCTGCTCCACCGCGACCGCCTGCACCCGCACGGTCCTCGCCCTGGGCACCCCGATGCTGTGGTGGTCGGCCTGCTTCGCCCTCGCCTACCTGCTCTACCGGTGGGCGCTGCGCCGCGACTGGCGGGCCGGCGCGATCCTCTGCGCGGTGGCGGCGGGTTACCTCCCCTGGTTCCTGTACCAGGACCGTACGGTCTTCTCCTTCTACGCCGTGGTCTTCGTGCCGTACCTGTGCCTGGCCGTGGCGATGATGATCGGGGCCCTGCTCGGTCCGCCGGGCGCGACGGAGCGGCGGCGGCTGCGGGGGGCGGTGGCGGCCGGGGTGCTGGTGCTCCTCATCGCCTGGAACTTCGTCTACTTCTACCCGATCTACACCGGGCAGACGATTCCCTACAGCGGCTGGCAGTCCCGGATGTGGCTGGACACCTGGATCTGAGACGCGGGCCGGCTCCGGCGCTCAGCGCAGTGCCGCAGGCGCCGCCTCGCCCGTGCGGACGGCGCGCAGGACGCGGTCGACGGTCTCCTGCTTCTCGCCGACGGGTGCCGTGTAGTCGATGACCTCGCGCACGGCCTCGTCGCCGAGGGTCCGGGAGATCACCCAGGCGCCGAGATACTGCGAGGCCATGCAGCCGCCGGCGGTGGCGATGTTCCCCTCGCTGTGGAACGGCGCGTCCAGCACGGTGACCCCGCAGGCCTCCACGAAGGGCCGGCTGACCGTGTCCGTGCACGCGGGCCGGCCGTCCAGCAGGCCGAGCCGGGCCAGCACGAGGGCGCCGGAGCACTGCGCGCCGATCAGCTGGCGCCCGGGGTCGAGCGGCAGCCGGGAGACCAGCCGGTCGTCGGCGACGACGTCCCGGGTCCGCACCCCGCTGCCGACCAGTACGACATCGGCGTCGGCCACGAACTCCAGCGGTCGCTGCCCGGTCACCTCGACGCCGTTCATGGACGTGACGACCGGCGTGGGCGTCGTGATGAACGCCTCGAGGCCGCGCCTGCGGCACCGGTTGACCAGCGCGGCGGCGATGAAGGAGTCGAGTTCGTTGAACCCGTCGAAGGTGACCACTGCTACCTGCATCGCTGCTCCCTGCCCTCCTGGTCCGGTACCGGCCGCCCACTCTACGGGCTGCGCCGCGGTCGCCGCGGTGCGGTGACCCGGCAGGTCAGCGGCGGACCGTGGCCGTGGGGCTGGGCTCCGGGCCCTCCGCGCGGACCGAGCCGTGGCCGTGGCGGGCGGTGGGGCTCGGACCGGGCGCGGCCGGTGCCCCGGGCACCGGCTTCCCGGCGTGGTGCCGGGGGACGACGTCCTGGGGGAAGGTCAGCTGCCCGTTCATCCACGTCAGGGCGGCGGGCATCTCCCGTACCCAGGTGGGGAAGTTGTGGCTGCCGTTCTCGGGGAGGATGGAGACGACCCGCATGGGCGCCCGGACGGCCTTGATGAAGGCCTCGGTCTGCGCGTAGCCCTTCTCGCCGTGCTTGCTGTTCGCGACCAGGACCGAGACCTGGGGCACGGGCAGGTGCTTCAGCCGCCACATCAGGTCGTGGCCGTCGATCCGGGCCTGGCGGCCGGGGCCGCTGCCGAAGAGGTTGCCGGTGGTGGGGTCGTCCTTGACCCGGTAGTCGGGCGACAGGGCGGCGGCGGTGGTGTAGACGCCGGGGTCGCGCAGGGTGAGCTGGAGGGCGCAGCTGCCGCCCGAGGAGTACCCCATGACGCCCCAGGAGCCGGCGTCGTGCCCGGCCCGGTACACGGACTTGATCGCGTCCGGGAGGTCCTTGGCCAGGAACGTCTCGGTCTGCGGTCCGCCGGGCACGTCCACACACTCGGTGTCGCGCGGCGGGGCGATGGTGGGCCGGATCATCACCATGATCGTCGGCTGCATCCGGCCCTTGCGCTGGAGTTCGCCGGCGGTCTGCGAGACCCGCAGGTGCTGGGCGAGGTTGTAGATGCTGCCCGGGTAGCCGCTGAGTGCGACGATCACCGGGAACCGCATGCGCTGGTACGCCTTCTGGAAGTACTGCGGCGGGAGGTAGACGAAGGCCGGGTCGACGACGCCGGTGCGGCGGCCGATGATCTTCACCGACTCCACCCGGCCGACGGTCGCGGCGGGCCCGCTCGGCAGCCCGCTCACCCGGCTCAACTGCTGGTCCCCGGCAGCCTGTACGAGCGACGCCCCGTGGATGCTGCTGATGCCGTTCACCGAGCCGCCGCCGTTCCCGCCGGCCGCCTGGGTGACGCCGACCGGAGCGGTGTCGACGTTGCCGAGCAGCTCGTTCCAGGAGCCGAAGAACTGGTACGACGAGTTCACCGCGCAGGCGAACGCCGCGACGATCGTCACCTGCGTCACCGCGACGGCCCCGAGACGCCCCAGCACCTGCCACAGCCCCGGCCTGGCGAACCGCGGCCACAGCCAGACCAGCAGCGCCACACACAGGGCGGCCAGCGCCGCCAGCGCGTATACGGTCGTTCGACTGGTCAAACCCATGTCACTCAGTCCCTGTTTTCCCTGCCCGTTCCCCGTTGCTTCCGCACAGGAGGAGGGCGGAAGAGCCTTCCGCGTTCCGTAACGAGGGATTCAGGAGGAAGACATGACCTGTTAGGCCATGTCGGGCAGGGGGCCGCCGCCGGGAGGTGACGGATGTCATTGACACACCGGATCACCGGAGGTTGTCATGAACACATGCAACCGACCGGGCGCCGAGCGCTTCTCGACGCCGCCCGGGTCCAGGCGGCGGACCGTCCCGGACTGCTCCTCCACGGCCCCGCCGGCATCGGCAAGTCCACGCTCGTGGCGGCTCTCGCGGCGGACCCGGCCGCCGGGACCGTCCTGCACTGCTCGCCCGCCGAGGCGGACGCCCGGCTGCCCTTCGCCGGGCTCGTCGACCTGTTCGCGCGGGTCCCGGAGAGCCACCTGGAGAACCTGCCGCCGGAGCCCCGGGCCGCGCTGCGGACGGCCCTGCTGCGCGGTGGCGGTCCGGCGGACGACCGCGGCCTGCTCGCCGTGCGGGTCGCCGTCCTCGACGCGCTGCGCGCCCTGGCCGCCACCGGTCCGGTCCTGCTGGTCGTCGACGGCCTGCAGTGGCTCGACGAACCGACCGCCGGGGTCCTCGCCTTCGCCGTACGCCGCCTCGACGCCCCCGGCATCCGGATGCTCGCCGCCGAGCGGGTGCCGGACGGCGACCGCCCCGAGCGGCTGCACTGCTGCCCGCCGGGCACCGTCGAACTCCCGGTACCGCCCCTGACGGACGGCGAGACCGCCCATCTGGTCCGCACCGACCTCGGCGCCGACCTGCCCCCGGCCCTGCTCCGGTCGGTCCAGCGGACCGCCGCCGGAAACCCCTACTACGCGAGGGAGTTGGGCCGCGCCGCCCGGCACGCCCCGCCGTCCGCCGGGTCCGACGCCCTGCCGCCGGTGCCGCCGGGACTGCGCACCCTCCTGCTGGAGCGGGCCCGTGCCCTGCCGGAGCCGGTGCGGCGCACCCTCCTCGCCGCGAGCGCCGCCGCCCGCCCCAGCCTCACCCTGCTGCGCGCCGCCGGGCTCCCGGACCCGGCCGCGGACCTCGCGGAGGCGGAACACCTCGGCATCGCGACGGCCGACGCCGACGGGGTCGTCCGGTTCCACCACCCCGTGCTGCGGGCGGCCGTGCACGCCGACGCCGCCGAGCACGGGCGGCGGCAGGCACACGCGCTGCTGGCCGGCGCGGTGCCCGAGCCGGTGGAACGGGCCCGCCATCTCGCACTCGCCCGGCCCTACGAGGACGAGGACACCGCCCGCACCCTGATGGCGGCGGCCGGCTCCGCCCGCCACGACGGCGCCCCCGGCACCGCCTTCGAACTGGCCGCCCTCGCCGCCCGCCGCACCCCGGCCCACCACCCGGCGGACCGCGCCGAACGGCTGCTGGCCGCCGCCGAGTACGCCTGCGACGCCGGGCGCACCGAGGAGGCGGGCGAGGCCGCCGGGGCCGTACTCGCCCGGTCCGGCTCGGCGGCACAGCGGGTACAGGCCCGACTGGTCCTGCTGCGCGGCGCCGGGCAGGCCCTGGAGGGCGCCGAGGACCTGATCGCGGACGGTCTGCGCGACGCGGCCGGCGATCCGCGCGCCGAGGCCCGCCTGCACCACTGGGCGGCCGTACGGGGCCTGCTGTGCGGGGAGTTGACCGAGGCGGCCGGCCACGCCCGCCGAGCCGCACGGCAGGCCGCCGCGGCCGGCGACACCAGCACCAGAATCGACGCCCTCGCCACCCTGGCCCGAGTACGCTCCCTCGCCGGCGACCCCCACACCGCCGACACCGCCCTCACAGAAGCCCTGACCCTACTCAGCCGCAATCCCCCCGCGCCCCAAAGGAGCGCGGAGAACGCCGCCGCACCCGAAACCAACAACAACCCACCACCACCCCCCAGGGGCGCGGGGAACTGCGCGAACAACCACAACGCCGCCGCACCCGAAACCAACAGCAGCCCGACACCGCCCCCGAGGGGCGCGGGGAACTGCGCAAACAACCACGACAGCGCCGCACCCGAAGTCAACAGCAACCCGACACCGCCCCCGAGGGGCGCGGGGAACTGCGCGAACAACCACAACGCCGCCGCACCCGAAACCAACAGCAGCCCGACACCACCCCCTAGGGGCGCGGGGAACTGCGCGAACAGCCACGACGGTGCCGCACCCGGCACACGGCAGGTCGCGGCACACCCTGCGGAGCGCAACGGCCCGGAGAGCCGGCGGCTGATCCGGATGCGGGCGATCCTCGCCCTGGACTCGGACCGGGTGACCGAGGCCCGCGACCAGGTCGTCCCGCTGCTCGCCGCGACCGGCGAACCCGCCGGCGCCGAGGACACCGTCGCGACCCTGGTGGCGCTGACCCGGATCCAGGTCCGCGCCGGCCACTGCCGCGAGGCCCTGCGCACCGCGGCCCGCTGCTCGCGCGCCCTGGCCGGAGCGGCCCCCGCGCTCTACGCGGCGGCCCTCGCCGCGACCGCCGGCGGCACCGCCGAGGAGGCCCGCCGGCTGGCCGCACAGGCGGTCCGCGCCTCGGAGGCCGACGGCGACCGCCTGTTCCTGCTGCGCGCCCTCGCCGTGCTCGGCCAGGCCGAACTGCTCGGCGGCGATCCGCGCGGGGCGGCAGCCGCCGTCGAGGCGCTGCAACGCGTCCGGGAACTCGGCGAGGCGATGTGCGCCGCCGACCCGCCGCTGCTGCACTGGTACGGCGACCTGGCCGAGGCCCTGGTCGTACTCGGCGAGACGGACGCGGCCGGCGCGGTGCTCCACGACGCCCGCGCCCGGGTGCGGGACGGCGCACCGAGCAGCGTCCTCGCGACGCTGGACCGTGCGGAGGGGCTGCGCGAGGCGGGGATCGGCCGGGCCAGGGAGGGCGCGGTACGGCTCCGCGCCGCCGTCGACCGGCTGCGCCCGCTGCCGCTCCCCGTCGAGCTGGTCCGCACCCTGATCGCGCTCGGCGCGGTCGAGCGCCGCGCCCGCCGCCGCAACGCGGCCCGGCAGGCGCTCGCCGAGGCCCTGGAGACGGCGGCCCGGATCGGCGCGGCCCCGCTCGCGGCCCGGGCCAGGGACGAACTGGCGCGGCTGGCGGCCGGGGAGCGCGGCGCCGAGCCGGGCGCGGCCGGTCCCGACCTCACCCCCACGGAGGCGCGGATCGCCGAACTGGTCGGCGGCGGGGCGACCAACAGGGAGGTCGCCGCCGAACTGTTCATCAGCGTCAAGACGGTCGAGGGCACGCTGTCCCGGGTCTACCGCAAGGTCGGCGTCCGCTCCCGCACCGCGCTGGCGCACGCGATGGCGGTCGCCGTCATCGCCTCCGGCGCGGCGGTGGACACCGGCGACGACGAGCAACCGGGGCCGACGGCTCAGACGGTGACGGTAAGTCAGGCGGCCCGGGCCCGGCTCCCCCGCCCGCTCGACACACGCCGTTGACATGACATCGGCAGTTAACACGTAACGCAAGGGTTCCCCCGCTTACGGGGGTGGGGCCGGAGTTCCTACGGTGATCCCGTTCCGCTTCCGGAACACTCCCCACCCCCCACTCTCCGGAGGAACTTCGGTGAAGTCACGCCTGAAACTGCTCGGTCTGGTCGCCGCGCCGGCGCTGATCACGGCGGTCGTCCCCGCCGCCTACGCCGCCGACGCCCCGCACACCACCCGTGCCGCCGTCGCCGGGGACGTCCTGCCCGGCCTGAAGCACGACGCGTCCCGCACCGGCGAGGTCGCCGCGGGCAAGCGCATATCGGTGGCGATCAGCCTGGCGCCCAGAGGGGGCAGCGCCCTCGACACCTTCATCGCGAAGGTCAGCGACCCGCACTCGGCCGCCTACGGCCACTACCTGACGAAGGGCCAGTTCGCGGCCCGCTTCGGCCGGACCGACGCCGAGGTCAAGCAGCTGAAGGAGTACCTGCGTTCGCAGGGCGTCACCGTCGGCAAGGTGCACTCCGGCAACCTGCTGGTCGACGCCAGCGGCACCGCGGCCCAGCTGCAGAAGGCGTTCGGCACCCGGCTGTCGACCTGGAAGGACGCCACGTCCGGCCGCTCCTTCTACGCCAACGACAGCGCGCCGACGCTCCCGTCCTCCCTCGCCGCCATCGTCAGCGACGTGGCCGGCCTCAACAACCGCGTCCAGCTGCACCACCAGGCGACCCCGCACACCGTCGTCCCGCACAACGGCCCCGGCGGCGGCTACACCCCGGCCCAGCTCAAGGGCGGCTACAACGTCTCCGGCACGTACACCGGCAGCGGCCAGAAGATCGCGCTGCTGGAGTTCGACGGCTTCCAGCAGTCCAACATCACCAAGTACGACACCAACTACAGCCTGGGCTCGCCGACCCCGACCGTGTCCAAGGTGGACGGCGGCTCCGGTTCGCTCGGCGACGGCCAGGTCGAGGTCGAGCTGGACATCGAGGTGCTGCACGCGATCGCCCCGAAGGCGAACGTGACGGTCTTCGAGGGCCCCAACTCGGATGCCGGCGAGGTCGACACGTACCAGGCCATCGTCGACAGCGGCATCCCGACCACCTCGATCAGCTGGGGTGCGGCCGAGTCGGCCCGCACCACCTCCAACATCAACGCGGTGGACGCGGTGTTCAAGGCGGGTGCCGCCGAGGGCCTCGGCTTCTACGCGGCCTCCGGCGACGACGGCTCCGACGACGCGGGCGACGGCGGCACCTCCGTCGACTACCCGGCCAGCGACCCGTACGTCACGGGCGTCGGCGGCACCAAGCTGACCGTCACCTCGGCCAACGCCTTCAGCAAGGAGGTGGCCTGGTCCGGCGGCGGTGGCGGCAAGTCCACCGTCTTCAAGATCCCGAGCTGGCAGACGGCCGTCCAGAAGAGCGCGGGCGGCGGCTACCGACAGGTCCCGGACGTCTCGGCGCACGCCAACCCGAGCCCCGGTGTCTCCATCTACTCGCAGGGCTCCTGGTCCTCGGTCGGCGGCACCAGCGCGGCGGCCCCCGAGTGGGCGGCGTTCGCGGCCCTCTACAACCAGCAGGCCGCGGCGGCCGGCAAGGCCAACCTCGGCTTCGCCAACCCCGCGCTCTACTCGGCGAGCGGCACCGGCTTCCACGACATCACCAGCGGCAGCAACGGCGCCTACTCCGCGGCCACCGGCTGGGACTTCACCACCGGCTGGGGCTCGTACAACGCCGCGACCCTGGCGTCCAAGCTCCTCGGCTGACAGGGGACGGGGCCCGGGCCACCGTCGTCGGGTGCGGGTGCGCTGTCGCTGATCGCGCAGTTCCCCGCGCCCCTGACGGGGCCCGGACCACCGTCGTCGGGTGCAGGTGCGCTGTCGCTGATCGCGCAGTTCCTCCCCCAGCCTTCGGCCGGGGGTACCCCCAGCGCCCCTGGCGGGGCCTTATCCGACGTCGACGAAATCGCCGGTCGCCGTGGCCGGACCGGTGGTGGCGGTGCCGGCGAAGACGAACCGGAAGTAGCCGTCGGTCGCGGCCCTGGTGGTGGTGCGCAGGGCTCCGGCGGTGCCGCTGGTGACGGTCTTCAGGGTGGTGTAGGTGCTGCTTCCCTTCTTGCGGAACTGCAGTTTGACGGGCCGGCCCCGGTAGCCGGTGTAGCTGCCGCTCTCCCAGTTCGCGCGGGTCAGCCTGCCGGTGACGGTGACGGTCCTGCCCTTCTTCACCGGCTCGGGCGAGGCGTTCACCGTGACCTTGGCCAGCCGCTTGACCCGGGCCGTGCCCGCGGCGTCGGTCTCCGTCCAGTCGTCGGTGTGGTCCTGGGCCCCGGCGAGCACCTTCCAGGTGCCGGCCAGGCCGTTGTGGTCGAGGTCCCGCGCGGCGTCCACGGCGAAGCTCGCCTTGCAGGCGGAGGTGGCGGGATCGGTCGCCGACACCGTGCACGTGCCCGGCGGCGGGTACAGCGGCAGGATGCCGTCGGCGTCGTCGGTGTTCGGGCCGTGCCACAGGTAGGCCCACGACGCGGCGACGCCGTCCGGGTCGGTGGCGGTCCAGGTGATGGTGACGGTCTTCTTCGTGGTGAGGCCGAGGACGATGTCCTTGCCCCCGTCGACGACGACGTGCGTGAACACCGTGTCGCTCGGCGCGGCCAGGTCCGCGGCCAGCGCGGCGGTCGGCGTCACCGACGCGGCGAGGGCGGACAGGCCGGTGGCAAGGGATACGGCGGCGACGGCCGGGCGGATGCGCATGGAATCCCCTCTCGGGATCGACGGCCCGCCGCCTCCGTACGGCGGGTCCTGATGCTGCGTCACATCGACTAGACACACGAGGGTCGGCCACAGTTGCCCGCCGGTTCCCGCCGTGTTCACGCATCCCGGCCGGGACCCGCCGCGCCGCCCCGGGTCAGGATCTGCGCAGGACCCGGTTGGCCCCCGCCACCACCGTGCTCGCGAGGACCCAGCCCACACTCACCAGGACGACCACCACCCACTGCATGGCGCCGTGCGAGCTGTACGACCGCTCCTGCCCGAAGTCGACCACCGGCAGCAGCAGGTCGAGGGTGTACACGGCGGGCTGGAAGTCAGGGGGCGTGCCGTCGCCGTAGGGCAGCGGCGGCCAGGTCGCGAACAGCACCGTGCCGACGGTGAAGCAGAGGGCGAGCAGCAGCACCGCGCGCAGCGGCCGGTAGCCGTAGCCGACGGTGAGGTCCTGCAGGAGGCTCCAGAGCCGGGCGGGCCAGGCCAGGGTGGTGCGTCTGCGGCGCTGCTTGGCGAGCAGGACGAGGCGGGCGTCGGCGTCCCGGCCGTGGCGCCGGTAGTTGGCGGCGAGTTGCTCGTAGGGCTGCGGGGCGAAGCCGGCCGGGTCGCGGTCGAGCCAGGTCAGCCGGCGGTGCCCGGGCAGCACCGGTTTGGTGCTGTCGTAGGCGAGGCCCTCCAGGACCAGTGCGCGGGGCCAGCCGGCCGGGTCGTCGCGGAGCACGCCGACCCGGGTGTGGCTGAGGTCGACGATGCCGGCCGGTGCCTCGCGGGGCTTCAGGGTCAGCTCGGCGGCTGCGGAGCGCCGGCAGATCAGGGCCCGCTCCCCCGCCGGGACGTCCAGCAGGGCGTTCTCGAAGGAGAGCCGGGCCCGTACGGTGATGCTGCTGAGGGAGATCCGGCCGTGCGCGGTCAGCCCTTCGCTGCAGTTGAACTCCGCCCCCACCTCTATGCCGTTGGCCCGCAGGGCGGCGGCCCCGGCGTGGCCGGCCAGCTCGGCGCCCTCGAAGAGGGCCGAGCCGCCGACCCGGGCGTCGCAGAGGTCCACGGTGCCCTGCGCGGCGAAGCCGTCCCGGCAGTCGAGGTCGCCGCCGACATGCAGCCGGTGGGCCCTCAGCGCGGTGCCGGCCGGGTGGTGCAGCCGGGCCCGCCGCAGCACGACGCTGCCCCGTACCGCGGTGTCCCGCATGTCGACACTGCCGTGCACGGCGAGCCCCGAGCCGGCCTGGATGTCGCCGCCGACCGACGCGCAGAGCAACTGCAGGGCGGGGTCGGCGCCCGGTGCGTCCGGGCCGGCCAGGGTGGCGTCCTCCAGGTGGAGCGAACCGCCGATCGTGGCGCCGTAGAGGTTGATCCCGCCGTCGCTGGAGAAGCCCCGGTCGAGGTAGAGGCCACCGCCCACGGTCAGTTCGGGGGCCTGGAGGCAGGCCCGCTCCCCCTGGAGCCGGGCGCCGCGGAAGCCGAGGGTGTCCTGCACCCGGGAGCTCATGAGCCGGACCGGCCCGGTGCACACCAGGCCGGTCGCCGAGAGGTGTTCCTCGACGGCGAGCGACTGCGCGTCGACGGCCGCCGAGCCGTCGGGCGCGTGCACCGTCGAGCGGTCGAGCAGCAGATGCGTGCCGACGGTCAGGGAGCGGAGGTTCAGGGTGCCCTCGAAGGCGCAGCCCACGAACTCGCACTCCTGGCCGATCCGCGCACCGGCCGCGCTCAGCCCGGGCAGGGCGCAGTCCTTCAGCTGGAGCACCCCGAACTGCCCGCCGTCGAAGCAGGGCACCTCGTCGAAACGGCAGGAGTCGAGGCGTATCGCGCCCTGGACGGCGGCCTCGGCCAGGTCCAGGGTGCCGGTGATCCGGGCGCCGCGCAGCCGGAGCCGGGCCAGCCGCCCGGGCACGGGGCGGGGCGCGGCGACCAGCAGCCAGCGCAGGGCCTCGGCCCGCACCTCCGGCACGTCCGCGCACCACTCGCCCCGCCGGTACGCCTCCCACAGCCGTCGCTCGTGCGCCTCCCAGCCGTCCGGCGGGCCGTCGTCCGACACCCTGTGATCCCCCTTCACACACGTCCCCGCACACGGCTGCGAAGCAGGACGTTGTTACCCGACCGGTGGGATGGTCACGCCTGCCGACCGAGGTGGCCGTCAAGGCCGTCGGGGACGCCGGCCGGCCCGCGCGGCGGACGGCCGGTGGGGGTGGCCGCTCGTCCTCGCCCCCGGCCGTGTCCCACGCCCGTCCCAGTGGGCGTCCGTCCCCGCAGGTCAGCGCCGCGGGACCGTCCCGGCGTCCCGATCCCGGCGAGGGGATCCGGCCCGCGGGACCGCCGCTGCCAGCATGACCGGGCCGGGGCCTCCCGGCCAACTCACAAGAGGGGGAACACAGATGGGACGGAGGACGCTACTGCGGGGCCTGACCCTCGCCGTGGCAGCGGTCCTGCCCCTGTTCGGACCCACGGCGGTGCACGCGGCCCAGGCCGCGGCGACCGCCACAGCAGCCGCCACCGCGGTCGCGGTGTGCGGGCACACGAGCGAACAGCCCACGCTGCAACGGGGATCGACGGGGGACCCGACGGTCGAGGCGCAGTGCGAACTCGACCTCGCGACGAAGCCGAGCCGGTACACGCCGATCGCGGCAGACGGTTCGTTCGGCCCGGCGACCGAGACGCGGGTCAAGGAGTTCCAGGCGTGCGCCGGGCTGGGCGTGGACGGCGTGCTCGGCCCGCAGACCTGGGCCGCGCTGAACACCTGGGCCGCCCAGCCGCACACCTGCGCGACCCAGGGCACGTCGGCCACGGCGCAGGCGGCGGTCTGCGGCCACACCGACACCCGCCCGACGCTGCGCAACGGCGCGAACGGCGTCGAGGTCAAGGAGGTGCAGTGCCGGCTGAACCTGGCCATGGAGCCGTTCCACTACCCGCCGCTGACCATCGACGGCGACTTCGGGGGCGGCACCGAGGGCCGGGTGATCGAGCTCCAGCACTGCGCGGGCCTCAGCGCCGACGGCGTCGTGGGCCCCAACACCTGGGCGAAGCTGGTGGACTGGTCCAGCCGTAACGCGTACTGCACGCCACCGCGCCCGGCCGGCTACCCGGTCGACGGCCTGGACACCGCCAAGTACCAGCACCCGGGCGGCGCGCCGATCGACTGGAAGGCCGTGAAGGCCTCGGGCGTCGAGTTCGCGACGATCAAGGCCACCCGCGGCCTGAACGTCACCGACGAGTACCTCGCCACCGACCTGCCGGCCGCCCGGGCGGCCGGACTCGCCGTCGCGCCCTACCACTTCTACACGGGCTCGGCGGCCGACACGGGGGCCGCGCAGGCCGACCGGTTCATCGCCGCGGTACGGGCGACCGGGTACACCGGGCAGCGTGCGGGCGACCTGCCGCCGGTGTTCGACCTGGAGCGCATGGACGACGGCACCGGACGCTGCCCCGTCTACGGCACGGTGGCCGACGCCAAGGCCTGGCTCGACAAGGTGGAGGCTGCCTTCGGACGCACGCCGATCATCTACACCCAGAAGTCCTTCCTCGACGACTGCCTGGGTTCGACGACCGCGTTCGCCCGGTATCCGATGCAACTCGCGGACTACCGCCAGTCGATCACCCAGCCGCCGGTGCCGAACGGCTCGACGACCTGGTCGATGTGGCAGTACACCGACGCCGCGCTGTTCCCGGGCATCAAGGCCCCGGCGACCGCCGACGTGTTCAACGGCACCCAGGCCGACCTGGACCGCCTGGCCAACCGGACCTCCGCGCTCACCACCGCCTCGGCCGCCTCGGCCGCCTCGGCCGCCACGGCCGCCTCGGCCGCCACGGCCCGCACCGCCGCGACGACCTGCTACGGCGGAGCGGTCACGGTGCACTACGGGGAGGTCCTCGACTTCGGCCCGTACCGGACCACGAGCCGCTGCGCCGACATCAACATGCGTGTCGTCGGCGGCGACGCGGAGTACGTCGTCGCCTGCGTGAAGTTCGAGAAGACCGGCGTCTGCAACCGCTGGACCAAGGTCGGCTGGAGCTGGACCACCATCGCCACCGACGTCCTGGACGGGACCAGGTTCACCGTGCCCAACGGCGTGGACCTGGAGGGCAGTTCGGCCACCATCCAGATCGCCTTCTGACCCCCGGCCACAGGGAGACCATCATGATCCGCAACAGAACGCTGGCATCGGCCCTGTTCACCACGGCCGCGCTGCTCGCCGTGGGCGTCGCGCCCGCCTCGGCCCGGACGTCGGCCGCCTCGGCCGCCGCCACCAGCTGCTACGGCGGCGCGAAGACCCTGACCTACCACTACCAGGCTGCCGCCAAGGAGTACGGCACCTACACCACGTCCTCGCGGTGCAACGACATCAACCTGCGGCTCATCACGGACGAACCGGGCGTGTACCTGGACGCTTGCGTGGTGTTCGTCGACCACACCACCAAGTGCAACAACGGTGACGCGTACACCACACACGGTACCGAGTGGGGAACCGTCGCCACCGACGTCAAGGACGGCACCCACTTCGTCCTGCGCGTGCACGCCTACGACATCGACGCGCAGAACGTGACGTTCCAGATCGCCTACTGACCCCTTCCCCCGAAGCTCGACCCGAAAGGACGACCATGACCTCCTCCTCCCGTCCCCTGGACCGCCGCACCATGCTGCGCGGCACGCTGGCCGCCGGCGCCGGCATCGCCTTCGGCCAGCTGCTGTTCTCGGGCACCGCCCAGGCCTATTCCTGGTCGCGCACCCTGACCCAGGGCGCCACCGGCGCCGACGTGACCGAACTGCAGATCCGGATAGCGGGCTGGGCCGCGGACAGCGCGAGCCACAGCCGGGTGAGCATCGACGGGGACTTCGGCTCCGGTACGGCAGCCGCCGTGCGCCGCTTCCAGGCGGCGTACGGTCTCAGCGTCGACGCCGAGGTCGGCCCCAACACCCAGGCGAAGCTCAACTCGCTCGAGCAGTCGGACGGTTCCACGCTCCACTTCAACTGGAGCGAGTTCGTGAACCAGTCGGACGGCACCTTCAACGGCGGCAAGCTCAGCGCGTCGCAGGTGAAGGAGAACGTCCGGCGCTGCATGTACAAGCTGGAGGCACTGCGCAAGAAGCTGGGCGACAAGCCGATCACGGTCAACTCCGGCTTCCGCAGCATCGCGCACAACGCCGAGATCGGCGGGGCCAGCGACAGCATGCACCTGTACGGCACCGCGGCCGACCTCGACGTGCCCGGGGTGGCCACCAAGACCGTCTACCAGAAGGCGGAGACCTGCGGGTTCTCCGGTCTGGAGACGTACACCGTCGACCACCAGCACGTCGACAGCCGGGCCGACCTCGGCCGTGACTGGTGGTGGGAGGACGGCACGGTCTGACGCCGCTCTCGGGGGAGCGGAGCTCCGGGTACCGCCGCTTCGGTACCCGGAGCTCCGGGCTTCACCCCGCCGGTGTGCCCTTCGGGGTGCTGCTGGGCGTGCTGCTGGGTGCGCTGCTCGGTGTGCTCTTCAGCGCCGCCTCGCAGGAGGGCCAGTCGTGGAAGTCGTGCCGGACGCTCCACAGCCGGTGGGCCGCCCTGATGTTCCAGTCCGGGTCGAACGCCCGCAGCGGTGTGCCGTCGAGGTCCTGCAGCCGGGCGTCGGAGATCTGGAACACGCCCCAGTTACGGCTGCCGTTGGTGTTCGGCAGCACGTACAGCGGGTCGAGGAACGACGCGCACCGGGCGACGGCCACGGCGGTGCCGGGATCCTCGGTGAACACCTCACGGACCCGCTCCGCCACCCTGGACGGCGACCACGTCGTCATGCTCACCCGGTGGGCGTAGAGGGCCTTCTTGGTGGCGTCGTCGACCACATTGGTGGCCGGCAGCCCCGCCAGCACCTGGAACGCGGTGACCCTGCGCAGGGTCTCCGGCCCGAAGTCGCCGTCGACGGCGAGCTTCCCCTTCGCCCGCGCCAGCAGGGTCTGGACCTCGCGCACACAGGCGTCGTGCTGCCCCATGCTCACGGTCTTGCACGCCGGGGAGTCCAGCAGCCTGTCACCGGAGGCCGACGCGGCACCGTCAGGAGCGCTGCCGGGCAGCCACACGAAGCCGGCCACCAGCGCCACCGCGACCACGGCGGCCAGGACCGCGCCCCGGGGAGACAGCTTCTCGGGCACCCGGAACCACCGCGGTCGCCGGGGCTCCGGCGGGGCGACGTCGGTCCCGGGCGGGGGAAGGTCGTCCGGTACGGCGGTGTCGGCCCGCACGCCCTCCGGCGCGCTCTCCTCACCTGCCGCCGCCGGTGCGTCCCGGTCGGTGTCCGCCAGCGCCCACAGCCGGTGGAGTTCACGGAGTTCCTCCGCGTCGGCGCCGCACACCTTGGCGAAGGCGTGCACCACGCGGTAGTCCACCGGGACGCTGAGGCCGGAGCAGTACCGATGCAGGCTGGAACCGCTGACGCCCGCTTCCTTGCCGAGGCGGTCGTATCCCCGGCCACTGCGGTCCTTCAGCATCCGGAGACGGGCGGCGAACTTCTCGGTATGCGGAGAGGCAACCACACGTCCCCCGTTGCTCAAACCTCTACTGACGGGTAGAAGCTACACCGCGGGAAAGGAGCGCGTAGGCCCTTCCGTTGCCCTGACATGACTGCCAACGACCTTTTTCATGACGGTATTTGACAAGCCGTCAAACAAATCCGCCCGCTTGCCGTGTCCCCCTGTGCCCTACTTGCACTCGACCCGTCCCGCCGGAGCGGTTCCGGTCGTCAGCGCCTCGCACGCCTTCTGCCAGGCGTAGGGGTCGGACCGGAGCTGGGTGTGCAGGTAGGCCGCGGTGAGGTGGCCGAGGGCGGCGACGCGCTCGGGGCTCTCGTCGGTGGTTTCGTCGGCGTCGTATCCCGATATGCCGCCGAGCAGGTGCTCGGCGCCGAACAGGGTGAGCAGGGTCTTGGGGGCGGGGGCGAGGTGGTAGGGGTCGGCGTGCCAGTCGGGGCCGATGTCGGTGAAGTGCGAGGAGTCGTCCTTGTCGCCGGCGACGACCAGGGCCGGCGCGGTCATCGTGGAGAAGTCGGTGCCCTGGAAGAACGGCACCTTCCCGGCCATCGACCCGTTGAGCACGTCACCGCCCCTGCCGGGGGCGGCGAGCAGCACGCCCGCCTTGATCCGGGGTTCGCGCAGGTCCACTTCCGCCCCGGTGTCGGGGTCGGTCGTCCGGGCGCCCAGCAGCATGCTCGCGGTGTGGCCGCCGAGCGAGTGCCCGGCGACCGCGATCCGGTCGCGGTCGAGGCGACCCGCGAGCTGCGGCACGGCCTTCTCGATCTCGTCGAGCCGGTCGAGGACACGGCTCATGTCCTCGGCGCGCGAACGCCAGAAGAAGGGGGCTCCCGGCGCCCCGGCGAGCCGCCGGGCCAGGGTCCGCGAGCTGAGGTGCGTCGGCTGGACGACGGCGAACCCCGCGGCTGCCCAGAGGTTGGCGAGGGGCGCGTACCCGTTCAGCGACGAGAGGTTGTGGGAGCCGCCGTGCCCATGGGAGAGCAGGACGACGGGCAGACCGGTCCCGGTCGCGGGCACGGACACACGGACCTGAAGATCCACGGGCCGCCCGGGCACGGACAGGGTCACCGGGCTGTACGAGAGAACGGGAGCGAGCGGGCCGAAGCCTGCGATGTCGGTGTCGGTGTCGGCGGTTGCACTCATGAGGAGCGTTTCCCTTCTGCGTCCGGCTGCATCCGTCTGCGTCCGACCGACGCCGGAGAAACGGAACACTGTCCCGATTACTATCCGGAACGGCGTCCCGTTTTGTCAAGCGGCACCGGCGGGAGCTTCGGGAACTTGACGACGGCACCCCGGGACAGACACTCCACGCGAAGATCCGACTTCTTCCGTGCCTCCGCCTCTACACTTTCGCCGTCACACAGCGTGAGGAATAAAGTGAGAAGCGTAAACGAAATGCTCCGATCACAGCGTCCCTTTGTTCTCCGCGCGGTGTTGATCACCGCGCTCGTCGTACAGACCGCCGCACTCTTCGCCCAGGACTCGGAGATCGACTCCCTACGGGCACAACACATGGACCTCCAGGGACACCAGGTCGAGGTCGGCCCGTCCGGTCCGCCCGGTCCCGTCGGCCCGTCCGGTCCCGTCGGCCCGGCCGGCTCGGACGGCAAGGACGGCAAGGACGGACAGGACGGCCAGAACGGCACCAACGGACTCGACGGGAGGCAGGGCAAGGACGGGAAGGACGGCAAGGACGGCAAGGACGGGCAGAACGCCGTCGCCACTCCGAACCCGACCAGCACCCGCTGAACGCCGGCACCACACCTTCGCCGTCACACAGCGTGAGGACACTGTGAGAAACGTAAGAGAGATGCTGCGCAGACCGTGGCGCCCCCTGGTGCTCGCCACCGCGGTGGCCACGGCGCTCGTCGCGCAGTCGGCCGCGCTCGTCGTCCATCAGATGCAGATCGACGACATGTGGACGCAGAACATCGACCTCCAGGGCTACTACTCCGACCCCGGACCCTCCGGCCCGCCGGGCCCCTCCGGACCCCCCGGCCCGCGCGGCCCTTCCGGCCCGCCCGGCAAGAACGGCAGGCCCGGACGGGAAGGGCGGGAGGGAGCCGACGGGAGGGACGGGGACGACGGCCACAACGGAAGGAGAGGGCACCACGGGAGGACCGGCGAACCGGGCAAGGTCGTCTGACGCCGGTCCGGTCGTGACCGCCTACAACCGGGCGCCGATTCCGGTCAGCGCCCGGACCTCCATCTCCGCCTGCTTGTCCGGGTCCGCGGGACGCCTGCTGAGCACGGTGCCGAGGTATCCGCACAGGAACGAGAGCGGAATCGACACGACGCCGGGATTCATGAGCGGGAAGAAGTGGAAGTCGACGCTCTTGACGATCGACGTGGGGGTGCCGGAGACCGCCGGCGAGAAGACGATGAGCACGAGGCAGGACACCAGGCCGCCATAGATGCTCCACAACGTCCCCGACGTGTTGAAGCGTTTCCAGTACAGCGTGTAGAGCATCGTCGGCAGATTCGCGGACGCGGCGAGCGCCAGCGCCAGCGACACGAGGAAGGCGACGTTCTGGCCGTCGGCCACGATGCCGCCCACTATGGCCAGCAGACCGACCACGACCGCCGTCAGCCGGGCGACCCTGATCTCGGACCGGGGATCGGCCTTGCCGTGCCGAATCACGTTGGCGTAGACGTCGTGGGCGAACGACGCCGAAGCGGCCAGGGTCAGACCGGCCACGACCGCCAGGATCGTCGCGAAGGCCACCGCCGAGACGACTCCCAGGAGCACGACCCCGCCGATGCGGAAGGCGAGCAGGGGCGCCGCGGAGTTCTCCCCGCCGGGTGCGTGCACGATCGCGTCGGTACCGACCAGGGCGGTGGCGCCGTAACCGACCACCAGGATGCCCAGGTAGAACGTGAACATCGACCAGGAGCACCACACCACCGACCTGCGCGCCTCCTTGGCGTCGGGCACGGTGTAGAAGCGCATCAGCACGTGCGGCAGGCTGGAGATGCCCAGGACCAGCGCCAGGGCCAGCGACACGAAGTCGAGCCGGCTGATCGCGTTGTGGCCGTACAGACTGCCCGGCTCCAGCAGCCGCTCACCCAACGGGCTGTTCCGCGTGGCCTGTTCGAGCAGTGCCGAGAAGCTGAATCCGAACTTGCCGATGATGAAGACGCTGATGAAGGTCACGCAGACCAGCAGCAGGCCGGCCTTGATGATCTGCACCCAGGTGGTGCCCTTCATCCCGCCCACCAGCACATAGAGGAGCATGACGACGCCCACGCCGCTGATGAGGAGGGCCTGTCCGCCCCTGGTGTGCACGTCGAGCAGCAGGGCGACCAGCCCGCCGGCACCGGCCATCTGGGCGAGCATGTAGAAGAACGTGATCACCAGGGTCGCGTTGGCCGCCGCGGCCCGCACCGGGCGCTGCCGCATGCGGAAGGCCATTACGTCACCCACGGTGAACCGCCCGGTGTTGCGCAGTCGCTCACCGATGAGCAGAAGAGCGACCAACCAGGCGACGAGCCATCCGACGGAGTAGAGGAATCCGTCGTAACCGTGGACGGCGATCGCCCCGGAGATTCCCAGGAAGGACGCCGCGGAGAGGAAGTCCCCGGACATCGCGATGCCGTTCTGCACACCCGTGAAGGCGCTGCCGGCCGCGTAGTAGTCGGATGCCGTCTGGTTTCTGTTGGTGACCCGGTAGACGACGAACAGAGTGATGACGACGAAAATCAGGAACACGCTCAGATTGAGCGTGGGACTGCCGGTCGGGTCGGCGGCGATCTGCGGTGTCATTCCTCGTCGTCCCCCACCAGCTCGTGGATCCTGTCCACTTCCGGATCGAACTTCTTCCTGGCGAAACGCCGGTACGCCAGAACGATCGCGATCGTCGACGCGAACTGCAGCAGGCCGAGGACGGTGCCCATGTTGATTTCGCCCGCCACCTTGCGGCTCATGAACCCGTGGGCATAGGCGGAAAGCAGAGCGAACGCCATGTACCAGCAGAAGAAGAGCGCGCTCATCGGGAAGACGAACAACCGCAGCCGTCTGCGCAGTCGGGCGAACTCCTCGCTCTGTTGAATCGCGGAGTAGTCGGGCTCGCCGTCGTGACGGAACCCGGTGAACTCCCGCCCGGCAGGCCGCTCGGACACTTCGGAGGCGGGCGCCCCTGCCGGTCTGATCACGTTCCTCGTTCCTGGGATGTTCCTGGGCTGTTCCTGGCGATGCGGGCAGAGGACACACAGCTGCTCCCGCGACGAGCGAGGGAAGCAGCAAACCGTGGCCCCCGGGCGGTGGAGAGTGTAGTGAGATACCGCGTACCGTCAACCAACACCCGACGACTCGGGTGTTGAGCGGCGAAACCCGAAGGTCGTTTGATCTTCTTTTTGCCCGACGGTTACCGGAACGAACCTTGGCCGCACGGTGTCGCCGACCGGCCCACGAAATCTGGAGGACATGTGGGTAACGGTTTGATTCGTCGGCGGCAGGCCGGGGAACGGCATTGTTGCGGTTTGCCCGCTGCCCTAAGCTCGCCTCGGTTCCACAGCAGTTGACAGATCGGGACACAGCGTGCGGGCACCCGGGAGAGAACACCATCGTGGCAGGGTTCTGCAAGCAAGCTGTTCCGAGCACGGAGTTCATATCGTGACCGCCGCAGGACATGCGACCACGCGTCCAGTACGACCCTCACTGTGGGCTTCCGTCGTGCAGTGGCGGAACTGGCGGCTCCTCGTGAAACTGACGGCGGTGCTGCTCGTACCCGCCCTGCTCGCCGTCGGCCTGGGCGTCGTGCAGATCCATGACGACGTCACCCGCGCCAACTCCTACGCGGACCTGCAACGCCTGGTCAGGATGCGTGGTCAGCTGCGGACGCTGCTGGAAGCCCTGCAGATGGAACGCACCATGTCCGTCGAACAGTTGAGCGCCGACGCAGCGGACGCCACCGACACCGACACCGACACCGACACCGCGGGCACCGTCGACGGTCCCGCCGGCCTTCGCCGGCAGACGCGCAGTGTCGACAACGCCCGGACCGCCGTCACCCGCACGAGGAAGCAGAGCGTCTCCCTCACCGGCGTCGCGGCGCACCGTTACCGGGACGCCGTCGGCCTCCTGAACCGGCTGCCCGCCCTGCGCACGCAGGTGGCGTCGGGCCGTATCGGCTCCTGGACCGCGCTCGACGACTACGGCACGATCATCACGGGACTGCTCGATCTCGACCAGGCGCTCGCCAGCGGGTTCGCCACCCCGGAACTCACCCGGTCGGCAACCGCGTTGTACAGCCTGGAGGGGGTCGAGGAGCAGATCCACCTCGAACACGCGATCCTGCTCCAGGCGACAGGCCGGGGCCGTCCGACGACGCTGACGCTCGTCAAGGCGCTGCAGGAGGCCGACCTGCGCCTGCGGGACAGACTCGCGGCCTTCCGGGCCGTGGCCACCCCCGCGGAACTGAGCGACTACCGGCGGACGGTCACCGGCCCCGCCGTCGCCCGGCGCGCCCAGGTGGTGAGCGCCGTACTGGCCGTGCCCCTGACGTCGGGAGCGGGGGCGGGAGCGCGGGGGAACGCCGCCACGGCCCTGCATGTCCCGGTCGACAGCTGGACCCGTGACTCGGAGACCACCGGCGCTCTCGTCGACAAGGCGGCGGACGGCTTCCTGCGCACCATGCGCACCACGTCGGCCAGGATGCAGGACCGGACGAGCGACCAGGCGGGACTCGCGTCCGTCATCCTCTTCGCGGTGCTGCTGCTCGCCCTCGCCATCGGTCTCGGCATCGGCCGGCATCTGCTGCGGTCGCTGACCGTCCTGCGCTCGACCGCGCTCGACGTGGCGGAGCACCGGCTGCCGGCCGCGGTCGAAGACATGCGCGAGGGGCGGAAGGCGAAGACCGTCGTCGACGTCGTGCCGGTGCACACCACGGAGGAGTTCGGCCAGCTCGCCAGAGCGTTCGACACGGTGCACGCCGAGGCGGTGCGGCTGGCGGCGGAGCAGGCCGCGCTCCGCGGTGACCTCAGGGACACCCTGGTCAACCTCTCCCGGCGCAGCCAGAGCCTGGTGGACCGCCTGCTGCGGCTGATGGAACAGCTCGAACGGCACGAGGAGGACCCGGAGCAGCTGGCCAGCCTCTTCACGCTCGACCACCTGGCCACGCGGATGCGGCGCAACAACGAGAACATGATGGTCCTGTGCGGCAGCACACTGGTGCGCTCGTCCCACAGTGCGGCGGTGGACACCGTCCTGAGGGGTGCGGTCTCCGAGATCGAGCACTACCGGCGGGTGCTCGTCCAGCCCGGCCCCGCGGTCGACGTGATCGGGTACGCCGCCGGTGACCTGGGGCGGCTCGTCGCCGAACTGCTCGACAACGCCACCTCGTTCTCCCCGCCGCACACCCAGGTGGTCGTCACCGGCGCCCTGGAGCGCGACGGCTCGCTGCTGATCGAGATCCAGGACGAGGGGATCGGGATGAGCGCCGCGGACCTCGCCAGGTCCAACCGGCGGGTGGCGACGGGCACCGACACGGACACGCGCGCGTCCCGGCAGCTGGGCCTGCTCGTGGTCGGCCGCCTGGCCGCCCGGCACGGCATCGCCGTCGACCTGAGCTCGCAGCCGGATGTCAAGGGACTGCGGGCACGGGTACGGGTACCGGCAAAGCTGGTCACGGAGCAGGCGCCGACGCCAGCACCGACGCCGGCACCAGCATCGGCACCAGCACCGGCATCGGCGGGTCGCACGGATCGGCCCGGCACCGCGTCCGCACGCCCCGCCGCCGCGCTCCCGGTACGGACCCGGGGCGCCCGGAAGGACGCCGGTGACACGGCGGCAGGCCTGCCGCGGCGGCCGTCGGCGGTCCCCGCGGTGACGCCAGGCCCCGTCCCGGCCGAGGGCGACACGCCCCGTGAACCCGCAGCCCCGTCATGGTTCACCGTGCCGGCAGGCCACGCGGGGGACGACGCGGACGGGCACGACACGAACGGGCACGACACGAACGGGCACGACGCGGACGGGCACCAGGCGGACGGGCACGAGGCGAAGAAGCCCGGCCGGTCGGACGGCCTCACGCAGGCCGGGTTGCCTCGCAGGGTTCCGCGTACCCGGTCCGCTCCGGCGGCCGGGCCCGAGCCGTCCGCCACCGAGGACGGGAACGCGACGGCCGCGGACTCGAAGGCCGGGCGCGCCCAGAGTTTCCTCAGCAGCTACCAGTCGGGCATCCGTCGGACCTCGCCCGACCAGACGCACAATCCATCGGCGACGGGCAGGAAGAACCCATGACAGCACCCCACTCCCCGGAGGTGAGCCAGTTCGGATGGCTGGTCACCAACTTCACGCAGCGCGTTCCCCAAGTGGCGCACGCCGTGGTGATCTCGGCCGACGGACTGTTGCTCACCGCGTCGGACCAGTTGGCGGGAGACCGTGCCGAGCAGCTCTCCACCATCGCGGCGGGTGCCATCAGCCTGATCCAGGGTGCGGCCCGCTGCCTGGACACGGGGAACGCGTTGCGCACCGTGGTCCAGATGGAACACGGCAACATGCTGTTGATGTCGATCCGGGACGGGTCCTGTCTGGTCGCCCTGGCCGCCCCGGACTGCGAGATCGGCCAGATCGCCTACGAGATGACCGTGCTCGTCGACCAGGTCGGCGAGATGCTGACTCCGGAACTCCGTACCGAGTTGCAGCAGTTCCAGCAGGCCGCGGCCCGATAGCCCGGACGAGGAGACCATGAGCACCGGTGAAGGACCGTCCGGCCCTCGAAGAGACAAGGACGCGGAGGACGAACAGACCTTCGCCGATGTGCTCAACGCGTTCAGCCTCGGCAACGGACGACGTCGGCGGAAGACGTCCCCCACCCGCGACACGCCGGAGGCCCCGGAGCCCACGGAGCGCGACGACGGGGCCGCGGCACCGCCGCCCGCCACCGAGCCGTACGGGGCGGCGGGAGCGGCGTTCGTCCGCGCCTACGTCTGGACAGGCGGCCGGACCAGCTCGCACCACCACTTCGAGGTCGAGACCCTGGTCACCGCCGCCGGTCCGGACGGCACCCGGGGCACAGCCACGCAGTGGGACCACGCGGTACTCGAACTGTGCCGGGAACCGAGGTCCGTGGCCGAGGTCGCGGCGCTCATGGCGGTGCCGCTGGGCGTGGCCAAGGTCCTCCTCGGCGACCTGGCGGACCGGGGGTTGATCAACGTCCACGAGACCGCGACCGACGCCGGCGACGTCCCGACCCAGTCACTGATGGAGCGGGTGCTGTCCGGCCTGCGCCGGATCTGACGGCGCATCCGGCATCCGCGTCCCGCGTCCCGCGGTCACGGTGACCGAGGCTCGTCGATCGGCCCGGCGCCGACGGCCGCGTCCCGCAGTGCGTCCAACAGGCCGCGCAAGGACGGTTGTTCGAGGGCGGTCTTCCGGACGGCGGCCGAGATCACCCGCACCGGCTCGGGGTTGCGGACCGGGCGTACGACGACACCGGGGTGCCGGTTGCGCAGCCCGAGCCGCGGCATCAGGCCGACGCCGAGACCGGCCGCGACGAAACCCTGCGCGGTGGCGTAGTCCTCGCTCTGGATGACGAAGTCGGGGCTGAAGCCGGCCGCCGCGCAGGAGTCGAGGACGGGTTGGAGGCAGGGGCCGGGCGGCTCGCTGCCCACCCACTGCTCGCCGGACAGCTCGTGCAGGTCGATCATCTCCTTGCCGGCGAGCGGATGTCCGAGGGGCAGTACGGCCGCGTACGGGTCGTCGAGGAGGCGGACGAGCCGGAAGCCGTCGCCCGTGCGGTCCTGCGCCTGGACCACCACGGCGAGGTCGGCCCGGCCTCGCGCCACCTCCTGGAACGGGTCCTCCGGGTGCGTGAGTTCGAGGTCGACGCGGACGCCGGGGTGTTCGGCGCGCAGTCTGGCCAGGGCGGGCGCCACCAGTGTGGAGCCGGCCGTGGCGAAGTAACGGACCGACAGCCGGCCGGTGCGCCCGGCGCGGAGGTCGGCGAGCGCCGTCTCCGCCTGGGCGACCGCCGAACCGATCAGCGCCGCGTGCTCGGTGAGCAGCAGCCCGGCCGCCGTGGGCCGCACCCCGCGACCGACCCGCTCCAGCAGTGCCGTACCGGCCTGTTTCTCCAGCGCCGCGACCTGCTGGCTGACGGCGGACGGGGTGTAGCCCAGGTGGGCCGCGGCGGCGGTGACCGTGCCGCTGGTGACCACCGCGCGCAGGACCTGGAGTCGCCTCACATCAAGCATGTAGCACAGCTTAACGGTATGGGCAGAAACGTTTGCTTGTTCTCACATCCCGGCTGAGGCACCGTCGTAGGAGTCGTAGGAGTCGAAGGAGCCGCAGGACAACCGCCACCGGACAACCACCTGCGGACAACCACCTGCCGGACAACCACCGGACGAGAGAACGAGAACGGGGAGACGCCATGACCGACAACAGCGGCACGCGGGCCCTGCGGGGCGGCGTGCGGGTGGCCGTGCTCGCCCTGCTGTGGGGCTCCACCTTCCTCTGGATCGAGCTGGCGCTGCGCGGCCTCTCGCCGTTCCAGGTCACGTTCGCGCGCTGTGCTCTCGGCGCGCTCGTCCTCGTCGTCGCCTGCCGTGCGACGGGGCACCGGCTGCCGACGGGCGTCGCCGTCTGGCGGCACATCGTCGTCGCGGCGTTCTTCTGCAACGCCCTGCCGTTCGCGTTGTTCAGCGTGGGCCAGCAGACCGTGGACTCCGGCCTCGCGGGCGTGCTGAACGCCACGACCCCGCTCTGGTCGATCGTCCTCGGTCTCGCTCTCGGCTCGGAGCGCGGGCTGCGGCCCGTACGGCTGGCGGGGCTGCTGCTCGGCTTCGCCGGCACGGTCGTCATCTTCGCCCCGTGGCGGACGACCGGGGCCACCGGCCGGGGTGCCCTCGCGATCCTGGGCGCCGCCGCCTGCTACGCCGTCGCGTTCACGTACATGGGCCGCATCCTGGTCCGCAGGGGCACGCCCACGATCTCGCTGTCCGCCGCCCAACTCGTCGCCGCGAGCGGGCTGACCGCCCTGGCGGTGCCGGTCGGCGGCCTGGACGCGATCGACCCGAGCCCGACGGTCCTCGTCGCGGCCGTCGTCCTCGGCGTGTTCTGCACCGCGATCACCTTCCACCTCACCTACCGGGTCATCAACGACGAGGGCGCGACCAACGCCGCCGTGGTCGGCTATCTGCTGCCGGTGGTGTCCGTGCTGCTGGGGGCCGTCGTCCTGGGCGAGGACCTGAGCGTCCGGGTGGTGCTGGGGATGGCGGTGGTACTGGTGGGTGTGGGGATGACCCGAATTCAGGGGACGGCCGTGGCGGTCGCCGAAGGACCAGCCGCCGAGGAACCGGCCGGCACCGAGCCCGCACCGGCGGACCGCCCGTCCGGGACCCCGCGTCCCCTTCTGGAGAAGACCGGTGACCGCGGGCTCACTTGAGCCCGGGCCACGGGGCACGGCGCGTGGCCACGCCTGGCTCGCCGGGCCGGGTGCGGCGGCTCTCAGCCCCGGACGAGTTTCGCAACGCCTTCGCCTGCCTGATCGGCCGCGGTGTAGAGATCACGGACCTTCTCCAGGTAACGGCCGAGGATCTCCGGATAGCCGTCCGGGACATCGCCGTGGCGAAACGTCCCCACGATCTCGTCGGCGTGCTCGGCGACGGACCGTTCGGTGTCGATGGCGACCAGGAAACGAGCCGCGACCGCCACCTCGTCCGGCGGGAGGTAGAAGCAGGCGGTGCCCAGGTCGTCGTCGCCGAGGAAGTCGCCCATGGTGATGGGAAGTTCGCTGATCTCCCCGGGCCCCTGAGCCAGCAGGATCCGCTCCAGGACCTCCCACTCGCGCCCGAGAAAGCACTCGCTCGCCACGCCTCCGCGTTCACCCGAAAACCCGGATACGACATGCCGGAATCCCTTGTCCGCATCCGCGGCGGAGATCCTCCGAAGCGTCATGTCCATCGCCGACCGCTCCGATCCACAGGTCCCAGGTTCCCTCACCGTACCGTCGGCTCAGGGGATGACAGGCATCGGTGTTCCACAACGGGCAACCCCGGCGAGCCGGTCGACGCCGAACAGACCAAGCACATGCAGGTCCGTTAGACAGTCACATGGGCATAGACCAAGGGCGCCGAGGCGTCGGTCTCGTCGACGGTCAGCAGGGCGGTTCCGGTGGTGCCGGCCTGCTCGGGGATGTCGGCGTAGAGCCCGGTGAGGCGGCCCTCGGTACCGATCCTCCAGGGCAGTCCGACGGAGTCGATGTCGTCCTGGTCCAGGCTCGCGTTCCCGGCCGTCAGGTCCCCCGTGGTCCTGCCCGGGGACGTGACGAACTCCTTGAGGCCCGCGGGGGTGGTGCGGAGACGCAGACAGACGTCCTGGCCGCTGCCCGCGCTGCCGTCGCCCGGGGCCACCAGGCGGGAGGCGTCCCGGGCCCCGGCCGGCACCGCGAGCCGGAAGGTCTTCTGGAGCGCGGCGCCGGGCACGCCCTGCCTGACCGCCGCGGTCCCGAAGGACGACGCGGGGGTCACCGGCGCGGCGGACGCCACCGGCCGGACCACCACGGCGACGGCGGCCGACAGCAGCACACCGCACAGCACGAGCAGCAACGGGACCACGGCGCCCCGCGGGACGCGCCCCTGGCGCGCGGTGTCCGGCATCACGGCTTCTTCGCCTTCTTCCTCATGGTGGACGGTCCCCGGACGTCGTGGTCCCGGGCCGGTCCCACGGTGTGCAGGCGGGCGATCTCCGGTGGGGCGATGTCGTGGTCGAGCTCTCCGGGGATCACCAGAACGCGCCCGAACGTGACGGGGTCCCCGAGCCGGCGCGCCGGGAGCTCTCGGTGCGCACGCCGGTGGTGTGCCGTCAGCCTTCCTGGCGTTGGCTCAGGTCGCCCTCGACCCGTGCGTGCCGCACGACCTGTTCGCCGGGCCCGTTCATCGACTGTCCGAGCGAGCCGCTCTGTACGTCCACGATGTGCTGGCGGCGCCCCTCCGTCCGGCCGGACACGGTCTGCCACACGGCCAACGCCGCGCCGAGCAGGACGAGTACGGCCGTGCACAGCCACCACGCGGCCGACCAGTTCTGCGTCAGCATGCCGGTGGTCACGTTCACCAGGGCTGCCACCACCACCGATCCGGCCACCGCCAGAAGGCGCAATACGCCGTTTTCCCTCATAACTCCCCCTTGGCGCCGTAGCATCGCAGGCCTGATTTTTCATCACGGGGGAACGGCATGTGGCGCAAACGCCGGCAGACGGTCCGGAACAGCATCGTCCTGGGCGACGTGAACCAGTTCATGAAGGACGGGCCGGCCGACGCGGACCCGGACCGCGAGGCAGACCGGTTACGGGAACACGTCCTGTTCCGGGCGCGGCGCGAGGTGGCCCGGCTCGGACTCCAGCAACCGACCATGATCCCGGTCTCCTGGAGAGGCAGCGACCGCTGGGTGCAGCCGTCGCGGGCCGTGCTGGGCACGGACCCCGGGCGGCTGAGCGGCACGGTGCACCGGATACCGGACGTCTGCCGGGACCTCCCCCGGCATCAGGTCGTGGTCCTGGGCGAACCCGGGACCGGCAAGAGCGTCCTGGCACTCTCGCTCGTCCACGACATGGCCGACGCGCCACAGCCGGGGGATCCCGTCCCGGTGTTGATGTCGTTGTCGTCATGGCGGCCGGCGGTCCCGATGCGGACGTGGATCATCAGACAGATCAGGCAGAACGGCTCCGGACCGGCCGCCCGACGGAAGGTCGGGGCGCAGGCGGCAGCCGCGCTGTTCGATGCCTGCAGAGTGATGCCGGTGCTCGACGGGCTGGACGAACTGCCGCAGCCGCTGCGTGCCCGAGCGGTGGAGGCGATCGACGCGGCGATCCCGAAGGGCTGCTGGCTGCTGCTGACCTGCCGGGCCGAGCAGTACGAGGCGACATGCCGGGCCGGCTCCCGCCTCACCAGAGCCGCGGTGGTGGAACTCCGGGCCGTGGAGACGCGGATGGCGATCGACTACCTCCGGCAGTCGAAGGTGGCCGGTGACAGGCGCTGGGACGCGGTCTTCGAGGCCATCCGCGGTCGGCCGGAGTCGACGCTGGCCCGGACGATGGCCTCCCCCCTGATGCTGTACCTGACGCAGACGGCCTACCAGGCGAGTGCCACCGAGCCCGCAGAGCTGCTCTCGGGCAAGGAGTACGCGTCGCGTGAGAACATCGAGGACAGGCTGCTGGACCGGTACCTTCCGGCGGCGTACGCGGAGTCCGCGCCCGGCCCCTACACGCAGACCCGGGCCAGGCGGTATCTGAGCCTGATCGCCCGCCAGATGGGGCGGGACGGAACGGTCGACTTCGCCTGGTGGCAGATCAGGTCCCTGCTGACGGGACCGGCGGTGGGACTGGCGTTCGGCTGCACCTGGGGCTGGTTCCTGTACGCACTGCTCGGATCGGGGTGGGGGCTGGCGACCGGGCTGCTGACCGGGCTGGTCAGCCTGACCGCCCATGCCGTGGTCCGCTACGAGCTGAAGCAGGTCTACGTACCGGAAGGAGCCCTGCGCGGCCCGAGGGCCCTCGTCCGCCACTACGCGCTCATCGGCGTGGGCTCGGCCCTGGCCGTCGCCGCGGTCACGGGAGTGTGCGTGAGTTGGTGGCTGACCCGGGACCTGAACGCGCAGGCGCCTCTCGCCCGGCACTACGGCGCACTGGTCGGGGCGGCGTCGGGCGCCGCCGCACTGCTGGGCTCGGCCTGGGGTTCCTACCAGGCGTCCAGGCTGTGGTTCTGGCTCACGGGCCGCCTGCCCCGGCGTCTTGCGCACTTCCTCGAGGACGCCCACCGGCGCGGCGTCCTGCGCCAGCCCGGGGCGGTCTACCAGTTCCGGCACGAACGGCTCCTGCGACTGCTGGGCGCCAGGGCCGTCAAGGAGCCGTACCGTTCGGTTCAGGGCGAATGGAGCGCGTCATGGCGGCGCTGGGGGCCGCTGCTGCCCGTCTTCGCCACCACCGCGCAGGTGGGTTCCGCCCTCGTCGTCCTGGGGACGGTGTCGCTGTTGTACGCCACGACGAGCGGCGTGGGCCTGGACTACCGCTCCGGGGACAAGCCTGGCTACGGGGCCAGAACCGTGGCCTGTGCACCCAGCTCGAGCGACGGTTCCTGTACGACTGTGGACGTCTGGTCGTGGAAGGTGCCGGCAGGCTCGTCCCGCCACACGGTGTGGCTGCCCGCGACGGTGCGCGACCGCTCCATCCAGAGGTGGAGCGGCCGGATCGGGGCCCGCGGCTGTGCCCATGCGTCGGTGGAGGTGACCCTCGCGTTGACGGGCCAGGCACCGGCGGCCTTCACCGTGCGGGACTCGTCGGACGCCCCCGCCGCGGACCTGCCGCATCCGGTCCGTCCCGAGCGCCGACCGGTCTCCGTCACCCTGCGCAGACTCGACCACCGGCCCTGCACCCTCCTCGTCGAGTGGACCGGTCCCGGACTGGTCGACGACGCCCTCGAACCCGTGCGGAAGCGGCTGGGCATCGAAGCCGCGGGCTTCCCGGTCCGGGTTCACACCGAGAACTCGCGTATCACCGTGTTGCGGAACACCGCGCTGCCGCCGATCGTGAACAGCGCGAGCCGGGTGTCCAGCAGGTACGGGAACGCCTGGCTGGTGTGCACGTAGCGGCCGTCGTCGACGAACATCTCGACGGAGGTGCGGTCCACCAGGATGCGCAGCTTCACCGTGCCGGCGGACGGGTCGAACGGGGTGTGGCTCTCCTGCCACGTGCCGGACGTGTCGGCGTTCACCGTGTTGCGCCGGTTGAGGAAGGCGTAGTCGGCGTAGATCCCGGCGTCGATGTGCCGGCCGCCGTTCGGGGAGCGCCGCAACTGGAGTCCGGCGCCGGTGAGTTCGGACCAGGCGATCTCGGTCGTCACCTCGTAGGAGATGCCGGTGTAGTCGAGCACCTCGGTGCCGTCCACGGTGACGTCGCCGAGGTCCACGGTGCGGGAGACGTACGAGCCGAGAGCGGCGACCGGCTGGGAGGCCAGGTAATAGGTGTTGTCGGACGCCCTGTCGAGGGTGACCTCGCGGACGATCGAGTCGGTGCCGTTGAAGCCGTCGCAGTCGATGGTGGGGGTGGTGTCGGCGTAGTCCCAGTCGTTCACCCAGCCGATCGCGTACCGGGCGGTCGCGTCCACCGCGCCGTCCGCGTCCCGCTTCTCGAAGGTGACGGCCGCGTACCAGTCCCAGCCGTGGTCGAGCCACTGCGGGTCGCTCGCGTCGGCGGTGAACGCGCTGCCGTCGAAGGAACCCGTCCAGTACGCGTACGTGTTGGGCAGCCCCGCGCCCTTGCCGTTGGCGCTCACGCCGAGCACCCACTTGACGGTGCCGTCGCCCGCGGTGATGCGGAACAGGTCGGGGCACTCCAGGACGCCGATGCCGTCGTGGACGAAACCGCCCGCGTACGCCCAGGACTTGAGGTCGTCGGAGTGGTAGAAACCGATCTTGTCGTTCTCGGCGAGGGCCATCACCCAGCGGTCCCGGTCCTCGTCGCGGATCACCTTGGGGTCGCGGAAGTCGGCGACCCCGGGGTTGGGCAGGACGGGGTCGGTCCCGTAGTTGCCGAAGGTCAGCCCGCCGTCGGTCGAGTAGTACAGGAACTGCTCCTGGTGGTCGGTGCCGCCGCCGGGGGACATGGTGACGATGACGACGACCGCGCCGGCCCCGAAGCCGGCCGTGTCGCCGGTGTCGACCACCGCCGAGCCCGACCAGAGATCGCCGTTGACCGTGGTGTCCTTGGGCACGGCGACCCCGCGGTCGGTGAAGGAGACCAGGTCCGTGGTGGTGGCCAGGCGCCACGCGGTGCCGACGACGCCGTCGAAGTAGTCGGCGTTGTAGAGGTAGTAGTAGCGGTACTCGCCGTCGATCCAGACGGGCCGCTGCGGGTCGTTCTTCCACTGGTCGGGGACGGTGAAGTGGTACCCGGCGCGGTAACTCGCCGCGGCTGTCGTGGACTTGGCTTTGGCCTGGGCTTTGACTCTGGCTCCGCCTCCGGCCTTCGGTGCGGCTGTGGCCGTCCCCGTCGGCAGCAGTGCGGCGGCTCCGCCGGCGGCCGACCCCGCGAACAGTGCTCTCCGGGAGATCCCCGAGGTTCCGGGCATGACACATCGCCCCTTTCATGACTCATGACGCACCACGCACAGGCGTGGAACAGCGGCTCGTGTGAACGAGGACTGTAGACCTAACTCGTTAAAGGTCAAGCGTTCCCGACCCTTGACAGGCCCCCGGCCCGGTTCCCATCATCTGGGGCATCACCCCTGAACTAACACGAGTTAGGCCTGTTGGATGACTGACTCGCACCTCCCCCGCCGCACGCTGCTGCGGTACGGCGCGTACGGGGCGGGGGCAGCCGCCCTGGCCGGTACCGCCGCGAGCTGGGACCGGCTCACCGGAGCGGACATACCCGGCCGGGACGACGGCTCCCTCGTCGTCGCCACCCTCGGCTCCGCCTTCGACCCGGCCACCGTCGACGCCCTCGCCGAGGGCTTCCACCGGCTTCACCCCGACATCCCGCTGCGGGTGAACGCGGTGCAGGCCGTCGACTGGTCGGACTTCTTCGCGAAGATCCTCACCCAGATCGCCGCGGGCACCGCGCCCGACCTGGTCTATGTGGCCACCGAGGGCGTGCAGTTGTTCGCCCGGCAGCTCGGCGTGCCACTGGACCGCTGGGTACGCCGGGACGCGGCCGAGCTGCGCGAGTACTTCGCCGACGTCCACCCCTCGCTGGTCGAGTCGATGATGTACGAGGGCAACCTCTACCAGCTCCCCATGGAGTTCAACGCCGCCGACATGTACCTCAACAAGGAGGTGCTGAAGCGGGCGGGTGCGGGTTTCCCGGCGGCCGACTGGAGCCGCGACGACTTCACGGCGCTGCTGCGGGAGATGAAGCGGGCGAGCGACACGCACTTCACGCCGTACTTCTGGACCAACCGGCTGTGGGGCGGCGTGGTGCCCTGGCTCTTCGCGAACGGCACCAACCTGCTGAAGGAGTCCAAGGCGCCCGGCGGCTCCTGGCTGTGGGACGCCTTCTACCCGGCCGCCGACCGGCAGGGGCGCGGCGGCGGCTTCCGCTGGACGACCCCGCAGGCCACCGACGGCCGGGTCGAGGAGGCGTACGACTATCTCGCCGCCCTCGTCCAGGAGAACCTGTGCACCCGGCCCGAGGGCGGCAACGGCAGCAACCTGGTCGGCGTGTTCTCCACCGGCCGCGTCGGCGTCACCCCGGCGGGCGGCTTCTGGGCGGGCGGCCTGCACCTGGCCGGCATGCGGGCCGCCGACTACGACGTGCAGTACTTCCCGCGCTGGCGCACCCAGCGCCACCAGTTCGGCGCGGCCGGCTACGCGCTGCTGCGCACCTCCAAGAAGCAGGAAGCCGCCTGGGAGTTCATCAAGTACACCGCCCGCAAGGACACCATGACCCGGCTGTTCCAGGGCAACCAGACCACCCCGGCCCGCCGTTCGATGCTGACCGCCGCCCGCTACGCCGAGAGCGGCCCCGCGCACTGGCAGGTCTTCTACGACACCCTCGACCGGTTCCCCGACACCGGCCCGATCCCCGCGCCGCCGCAGGTCGCCGAGGTGACCGACGTCCTCCTCAAGTACACCGGCACCGCCCTGGCCTCGCCGCGCGCGGTGGGCCCCGCGCTGCGCCGGATGCAGAGCGACCTGGAGCAGGCCATGGAGCGTGAGATATGACGAACACCCAGGTGCGGGAAGTGAGTTCACGGCCCACCTCGCCCGCCGCCGTCCCTGCCCGGCGCACCGTCCGCGACCGCGGCGCCCGGCTGCTGGCCACGCTGTTCCTGGCGCCCACGGTCGTCGGCATCGTCGTCTTCACGGTCGTACCGATCATCGGGTCGGTCGTGCTGAGCCTGTTCCACTGGAACGTGATCGACCCGCCCCGCTTCGCCGGTGGCGCCAACTACCGCACGATGTTCTCGGATTCGACCGTCCTGGTCTCCTTCCGCAACACGCTCTTCTTCATGGTCGTCGCCGTCGCGCTGCAACTGCTGATCGCGCTGTCGCTGGCGATCACACTGAACGGCCGGATGCCCATCTGGCTGCGGTCGGTGTTCCGTTCGGCGTTCTTCTTCCCGCTGGTGCTGTCCGCCGCGTCGATCTCGGTGGTGATGAAGTACCTGTTCAACCAGGACTTCGGGGTGGTGAACTGGCTGATCGGCCTGGTCGGCGTCGCGCCGGTGCCCTGGCTGACCTCGGAGCACGCGGCGATGGCCACGGTGATCCTGGTCTACGTCTGGCAGCAGTTCGGCTTCTCGTTCCTGCTGTTCGTCGGCGGTCTGAACAACATCCCCAAGGAGATCCACGAGGCCGCGGCCCTCGACGGCGCGACCGGCCTGCGCAAGCACCTGGCCGTCACGCTGCCGCTGCTGTCGCCGACGCTGCTCGTCGCGTCCGTGGTCGGAATCATCAACGCGCTCCAGGTCTTCGAGCAGCCGTACGTCCTCACCGACGGCGGTCCCGGCGACGCCACCCGCACCGTGGTGATGGTGATCTACGAACGGGCCTTCGAGCAGCTGAACTTCGGTGAGGCGTCCGCGGTGGGCGTGCTGCTCTTCGCGCTGATCATGGCGGTCACCGCCGTCCAGTTCCGGCTCAGCCGGCGTTTCGTCCACTACCAGTGAGCCGGTGAGCCGCATGAGTGCCATGAGCCAAGCAACCCCGACCCTGAACCGCATACGGCATTCACTCTCCCCCTGGGCCCGGATCGCCGGACTGACCGTGTGCGCCCTGCTGACCCTCGGCCCGGTCATCTGGACCGTGTCCACCTCCCTGCGCACCCCGGCCCAGTCCTTCGACCTGCCCCCGCGGATCATCCCGACGCACCCGACGACCGCCGCCTACCACGGGGTGTTCCAGCAGATCGACGTGTGGCTGCTCGCCCTGAACTCCACGCTGGTGACGGCACTGATCGCCGTCGGCCAGATGGTCACGGCCGGCCTGGCCGGATACGCCTTCGCCCGCCTGGAGTTCCGCTTCAAGAAGCCGCTGTTCGGGCTGGTCCTGGCGACCATGATGGTGCCTTTGCAGGTCACCATCGTGCCCGTGTTCCTGGTGCTGAAGTCGATGCACCTCACCGACACGCTCCTCGGCCTGGTCATCCCGGCCTTCCCGACCGCCTTCGGGACCTTCCTGATGCGCCAGTACTTCCTCGGCATGCCGAAGGACCTGGGCGAGGCGGCCATGCTGGACGGCGCGGGGCCCTGGCGGATCTTCCGCTCGGTGTACGCGCCGCTGGCCGCACCCGGCCTGGCGATCGTCGGCGTACTGGCCTTCAACTACCACTGGAACGAGTTCTTCCGCCCGCTGATCCTGGAGACGTCCAGCCAGAACTACACGCTTCCGCTGGGCCTGGTCTCCCTCCAGGGCAACCTCGGCACGGGGTCGATCTCGGTGGTCCTGGCCGGAGTCGTGCTGTCGATGCTGCCTGCCCTCGCCGTGTTCGTCGTCGGCCAGCGCCCGTTGCGCGAAGGCATCACCTCGGCAGGAGTCAACCGTTGAGCCACACCCCCCGTTTCCGGGTCCGTCCGCCCGCCGGCTGGATCAACGACCCCAACGGACCCTTCCGTTGGCGCGACCGCCACCACCTCTTCTTCCAGTACAACCCCGGCTCCCCGGTCCACGCCGACATCCACTGGGGCCACGCCTCCAGCCGCGACCTCGTCCACTGGGAGGACCACCCGGTCGCCCTCACGCCGACACCCGGCGGCCCGGACGAGGCCGGCTGCTGGTCGGGGTGCGTGGTCGACGACGCCGGCACACCGACCGCCGTGTACACGGGGATCGACCGCCACCACGCCGGTCTCGGCACCGTCTGCCTGGCACGGGCGGCGGACCCGGACGACGAGCGGCTGACCGAGTGGAAACCGCTGCCGACACCCGTGGTGACGGGGCCGCCGCCGGGACTGGACGTCGTGATGTTCCGCGACCCGTTCGTCTTCCGCTTCGCGGACCGGCGTTGGGCCCTCGTCGGGGCCGGGCACGCCGACGGCACGCCGTCGGTCCTGCTCTACGACTGCGACGACCTCACCGACTGGCGGTTCGCCGGTGTGCTGCTGGACGGCGACGACCCGGTGGCCGCGGACGTGTTCGGCGCCAAGGCGGTGGGCTGGGAGTGCCCGCACCTGTACGCGACGGCGGGCGGCGACCACGTCCTCCTCGTCTCCCTGTGGGACGGAGACCCCTGCTCGACCGGATACCTGACGGGCCGTCTGGAGACGGACGGCGAGGGCATGCTGAGGTTCGTCACGCGCACCGGCGGCCGGCTCGACCACGGGCGGGACTTCTACGCTCCCGCCGTGCTCCAGGAGCCCGACCGCGCACTGCTGTGGGGCTGGTCGTGGGAGGCCCGTTCGCAGGACGAGGTGGACCGGGCCGGCTGGGCGGGCGTACTCACCGCCCCCCGGGTCGTCGACGTGCACCCCGACGGTTCGCTGCGCGTCCGTCCGGCCCCGGAGCTCGAACTGCTCCGCCCGGCCGAGCCGTTCGTCACCGCGCCGGGCCGGGTTCCGCTCCCGGAGACGTACGACCTGGTGATCACCGCATGCGGACCGACCACGGTGAGCCTGCTCCGGGACGCGTCGGGCCGTGAACTGACCGTCCGGGCCGACCCCGCGGCCGGAACCGTCGTCCTCGACCGCGGCGGATGGCCCCGGACCGGCAGGGAGGGCTCCGCCCCGATCACCGTGCGCGTGCCGGAGGCGCCGGAACTCGCGCTTCGGCTGCTCGTCGACGGCTCGCTCCTCGAACTCTTCGTCGGGGAACGGGCGATGGTCACCGAGCGCGTCTACCGGCGCCCCGGCGACATCGCCGAGCTGGCGGTCGACGGGCCGGGTGCCCAGGTCACCGGGTGGGCGCCGGAGCCACGGAGGCGCGGCTGACCACGGGGCAGGCCAGGCGCCGGACGGTCTTCGGCGGCGTCCGGCCGGTGTCGATGGCGTCCAGGAGCAGCCGGGCCGCCGCCTCGCCCATCGCCCGGTGCGGCAGCGCGACCGAGGTGAGGGGCGGGGCGAGGAACGCGGCCATGTGCTCCTGGTCGTCGTAGCCGACCACCGAAAGATCGGCGGGGACGTCGATCCCGAGCCGGGTCGCGGCGTGCAGGACACCCGCCGCGACCCGGTCGTTGTAGCAGAGGACGCCGGTGGGGCGACGGTCCGGCTCCACCCCGTCGAGCAGGCGCAGCGCCCCCGCGTATCCCGCGGAGATCTCCCCGCCGCCGCGCACGATCCACTTCTCGGGCACGGTGACGCCCTCGGCGCGCAGCGCGTCCCGGAAGCCGCGGGTGCGTTCGGCCGAGGCGATGTCGTCCAGGCCGCCGATCACGGCGAGCCGGCGGTGGCCCGCGTCGAGCAGCAGGCGGCCCGCCGTACGCCCGCCCGCGCGCTCCGCCGGGACGACGGCGGGCAGGGAGTCGTCCTCGGGCAGGCAGTTGGCGAGCACGGAGTGGGTGCGGTGCAGTCCCTCGGGGACCCGGACCCGGCGCAGTGACATGGCCGCGTAGATGATGCCGTCCACGCGCCGGTCGAGCAGTTCCGCGACGGCCGCGTCCTCCTTGGCCGGGTCGCCGCCGGAGTCGATGGTGAGCACGAGGTGTTCGCTGTCCCAGGCGGTCTCCATGGCCCCGCGCAGCAGCCGGCCGGCGAACGGGGAGGACGCGATCTCGTCGGTGACCAGCCCGATCACGGCCGTACGGCGACGGCGCAGACCGCGGGCGACGGGGTCGGGGCGGTAGCCCAGCCGAGCGGCGGCCTGCCGGATGCGCTCCTGGGTGGCGGGCGAGAGGTTGCCCTCGGCGCGGCCGTTGAACACGAAGGACACCGCGGTGTGCGACACCCCGGCGAGCCGGGCGACGTCCCGGGACGTCGGGCGCCCGCTGCCCGTGCTCCTGCTGTCCTCGGCACCACCCACGCCGTCCGCCGCCCTCGCCCCGCCCGTCCCTGTCGATCTCCGTCCACCCTATCCGCGGATCTCCGGAGCGGTTACGTCGCCGAGGCGGGCGGTTCGGTCAGCGAGGCGATGCACGCGGTGAGCAGGCGCCGCATCCGGTCCTGGTCGCCGGCGTCCAGATCGGCCAGCATGTTCTGCTCGACGCGGCGGACCGCGGCGCTGGCCACCTTGAGCTGGCCGCGGCCGAGGGGGGTCAGCTCGGTGGGCAGGGCTCTGCCGACGGGTGCCTGTGCCGGACGGACGACGAGTCCCTGGCGTTCGAGGGCCTGCAGGAGCACGTTCATCGACTGCCGGGTGACGAAGGTGCCGCGGGCGAGCTCGGAGTTGGACAGACCCGGCCGCTGGGCGAGCAGCTCCAGGCAGGAGTAGTGGGTGATCGTCATGCCCAACGGCTTCAGCACGGCCTCCATCGCGGAGTGCAGGGCGCTCGCGGTCGCCTTCACCAGGTACCCCAGTGACGTGTCCAGCTCGATTCCGGGCTCACCTTGACTCATGTCAGTAGTCTGACATACATTCCTGGATGTCAGAAGACTGACATACCCGAGAAGGGGAGAACCATGGCCGTCACCGGACCCGACTTCATTTCACTGCAGGTACGCGACCTGGAGCGCTCCGCCGCCTTCTACGAGCAGTACCTGGGACTGAAGCGCTCCCACGCGGGACCGCCGCACGCCGTCGTCTTCGACACCAAGCCGATCGCGTTCGCCGTCCGCGACGTCGTCCCGGGCGTCGACCTGGACGCGCTCGCACAGCCGGGCCGGGGAATCGCCCTGTGGCTGCACGCCCCCGACGCCCAGGACATCCACGACGCCCTCGCCGCCGCGGGCACGACGATCGTCTCGGCTCCCGTCGACGGACCGTTCGGCCGCACCTTCACCTTCGCCGACCCCGACGGCTACCAGGTGACCCTCCACGACCGCACCTGAGCCGGCCGTCCCGAGCGGGCTTCCCACAGCGGCCGACCGACCGCCGGGGACACGGCAAGGCCGCTCATGCGGTGTGCGGCGGCTCCGGCGTTCGCCACGGGGCGGAGGCGATGGCCCGTTCGCCGCAGCCCCGGGCGAGCAGGCTTACGACCTCGGTCTCCGGCTCGCCGAGGGCCGGCCCCATTCCACCGGTTGCCGCCGCGCGCACGGCGGAGAGCAACTCCCTGGGCAGACCGGCCTTGAGGCCATGATCCCTGGCGCCCGCTTCGACGGCGCGCACAACATCCCCGCAGCGCGACCGCCGCGGTAGCCGCCGTCCAGGACGGCAGCCCCACCGCCGGGGAGGGCGTCACCATCGTCCTCGCCGCCCTCGGTGCCAGGGCATCACCCATGCCGTGCCCGACAAGCCGAAGAGCGGCGTCTGCCCCTGCCACGTGCGAGCGTCTTGGAACCGTACATGGACGCCACCCTCGTCACAGCTATCGGCGTGATCGTGATCGCCATCCGTGGCCGGGGGTGGCAGCCATGTACGGTTCCAAGGTCGCCGGGCGAGCCCAGCAGGAGGGCAACGCGCTGAACGGCTTCCACAGCCTCACGGACCAGCTCCAGGAGGAGCGCAAGGAACTGCGCTCCGACATAGCCGCCCTGCGCCTGGTGCCGGCCGCGGAGCAGCCGGAGACGACACGGCTCCGGCTGCTCGTGCAGCAGCTGGGGGGGCACACCATGGCCCGCGCCCAGCGCGTGCTCGCCCGGCGGTGGAAACCCCTCGCCCTCCTCGCGTTCCTCCTGGCACTCACCGGCGCCGTCCTGTTGGTGTACGTGCGCGTTCAGGTCGAGGCGACGCGCGCGAACCAGCTGGCCGACGAGGCCGATCTGCGCGGCAATGCCGTCGCCACCCTTGCCGGGGATGTGCGGGTGCTGCGCTCCCAGATCAAGGCGAAGGGCGGCACTCCGGCCGCACCGGATCCGGCCAAGGCCGTCAAGAACCTGCCCGACCGGCCCGCCGTCCCCGTCCCGATACCCGGGCCCCTGGACCGAAGGGCGACAAGGGCGACCCAGGCAAGGCAGCCCCCACGATCACCCCATCGCCCGGCGCCTCGGGAGCGGTCGGCGCCACGGGCCCCCAGGGGCGCAGGGCGTACCGGGCGCTGACTCCACCATCCGGTTGGACCTTCACCGACGCCGACGGCAACACCCAGGAATGCACGCCAGACAGCGATGGGTCCACGCACTACACCTGTCGCGTCACCAGCGCGAGCAGCAGCACGCCGGAGCCGCAGAGCCGGAGCCTGCTCGGCCTCGCGGTGCTCACCATGACCGCCTCGTACCGGCGGCTGTAACGAAATACGTGGCGAAATTCGAGCGGCCCCGCCCTCCTGAGACTACGAAGCCGCCTCCGCTGGAAGGGGGCTGACGGTCCGCCGCAAATGAGATTGTTCCTGCGGTATCAAGCGAAGGTGGGGCGGGTAGGACTCGAACCCACGGCCGACGGATTATGAGTCCTTTGGGGATCTCGGCGACCCTTGTCGATCAATGCCCATCTTGGCTGTTTTCCCAGGCCAGACGAGGTTTGGCGCCTCAGTCCTTCTCGGCTCCTGTCAGTCTCTTCCGATCCTTGTGTCCAACCTGCGTCCGGAACGCGTCCCGGATGGCCGAAGTCCGGCTGCCACAGCGGGCGTCCACCCGACTGAGGGAGGCAGCGCGCAGAGGCTCCACCCCGATTGTCGGGCGGAGCCTCTGCGGCCGTTGCCGCAGGCCAGACGTTGTTTCGTCAGCTCATCCGGCTCAGTCGTCGTCTTCCAGAGTGAGCTGAAGAGATCGCGCAGGCGACGGCTTCGGGCGTGCCGTGTGGAGGATTGATCCTCCGCCTGTAGATCTCCCGGCTCCCGGCCGCGCGCTGGATCGAGGATCGGCAGGGTGCGCCATGCGAGGTGGGCCAGGTCGTGGGCATCCTCGATCGCGGGGTCGCGGCGTGGCCGATCCGGGGCGGGGGCCGCCGACGCCCCGGCGCGGGCGACGGCGTCGGCGAAGGCCCCTCAGAGGTACGGCGAAGCCGGTCAGCGGCCCGGGTCGAAACGGCCGTCCATGATGGTCCAGCCCGCGTCGACCACCAGGTTCTCCCCGGTGACGTAGGACGCGGCGTCGCTGGCCAGGAACGCCACCGTGGAGGCGACCTCCTCGGCACTCCCCCACCGCCCGAAGGCCGTGTGGGCGCTGTATGCCTCGCGCGCCTCGACGTCGTCCCACAACGGGCGGGTCAGTGGGGTGTCGATGACGCCCGGCGCGATGGTGTTGACCCGTACCCCCTGCGGTCCCACCTCGGTGGCGAGGCCGCGCGCCATCTGCAGGATCGCCGCTTTTGTGGACGCGTACACCCCCAGCCCCGGTTCGACCATCAGCCCGCGCATCGACGAGCAGGCGATGAGGCTGCCTCCGCCCTGCTCCACCATGACGGCCGCGGCGTCCTGGAGGAAGAAGAACGTGCCCTTGAGGTTCAGGTGCACGATGCGGTCGAACTCCTCCTCCGTGTAGGCGGACAGCCTCTTGCGGATGTTGATGGCCGGGGTGGTGAAGCCGATGTCGAGCCTGCCGTAGGCGTCCACCGTGGCCCGTACGGCCGCGCTGACCTGTTCGTGGCTGCCCAGGTCCGCGGCGAGGCCCTGGGCCGTGCCGCCCTCGGCGACGATGATCTCGGCCGTGGCCTTGGCGCCCGCGCCGTCGAGGTCGGCGCAGACCACCCGGGCGCCGAGGCCGGCGAGGGTGCGGGCCGTCGCCTCGCCGATGCCGGATGCGGCCCCCATGACCAGGGCGGACTTCCCGGTGAGGTCGAACAGGGCCCGGTACTTGTTGCTCATCGTGCGGTCTCCGGTGGGTGGAGGGGATGGGTACTGGAGGAAGGAACGGGGCTCAGGGGAGCATCCAGCCCAGGACGGGGGTGGACTGGAGGAGGACGATCAGCGCGATCAGCGCCAGCAGGGCGAGGCTGTAGCCAATGACCTTGCGGAAGATGTCGCCCTCCCTGCCCTGGACCCCGACCACCGCGGCGGCGATGGCCAGGCTCTGCGGGGAGATCATCTTGCCGACCACCCCGCCGGAGGAGTTGGCCGCCGCCATCAGGTCCAGGGAGAGGCCCGTCTGCTGTGCCGCGGTGATCTGTACGGCTCCGAACAGGGCGTTGGAGGAGTTGTCGGAGCCGGTGATCGCGACCCCGAGCCAGCCTATGACGGGCGAGAAGACGGCGAACGCGGCCCCCATCTCGGCGAGCCCGCGGCCCAGTGAGCCGGTCTGTCCGGACAGGTTCATCACATAGGCCAGCGCGAGGACGGACAGCACGCAGACGATCGTCCAGGTGAGCTGTCTGACGGTGGCGCCGTAGATGCGGGCCGCCTCACCGGGGGCGACCCGGAGCAGCAACGTGGTGATCACGCCCGAGACGAACAGCAGGGTGCCGGCAGCGGGCAGGTAGTCGAAGGTGAAGACGGTGCCGACCGGGACGCCCTGTGCTCCCGTGATGTGCAGCCCCGGCCAGTCGAAGTGGAAGGCGGCCGAGCTGAGATGCTCCTTGACGGCGTCGGGCTGTGCGATGACGAAGACCGCGATCACGACGGCGTAGGGGAGGTAGGACAGGAGTACGCTCCTGCGGCCGTCGCCCGGTGCCGGGGGCGTCTGCTCACGCCCCTTCGCGGTCGTGTCGCCGAAGCCGGCCGTGCCGGCGGAGTCGCCTGAACCACCGCCGTCACCGGAGCCTGCGGTGCTCACCATGGCCGGTGACGGCGAGGCCGTGTGCACCGGTGAGGCGGCGGACACCGGGTCGGCGGTCAGCGCGTGCCGTGGCTGCCAGACCCGCAGGAACCCGACGAGGACGACCGCGCAGCACAACGACGCCCCGATGTCGGCGAGTTCGACCGAGATGAAGTTGGAGAAGACGAACTGCCCGCCCCCGAAGGCCAGTCCCGCCACCAGCGCGGCCGGCCAGACCTCCCGCAGCCCCCGCCGGCCGTCCACGAGGAAGACCAGGACCAGCGGAACGATCGTCGCCACGAGCGAGGTCTGCCGTCCGATGATCGAGCCCAGGGTGTCGAAGTCGCGCCCGCTCACAGCGGCCAGGGTGGTGACCGGCGCGGACAGTGCCCCGAACGCCACCGGTGCGGTGTTGGCCACCAGCGCGGCCACGGCGGCGCGCAGCGGCGCCATCCCCAGCCCGACCAGCATGACGGCGGTGATCGCGACGGGGGTTCCCGCGCCGGCCAGCGCCTCCAGCAGCGCGCCGAAGGCGAACGCGATGATGATGACCTGGATGCGCTGGTCGTCGCTGATGCCGGCGAAGGACCGGCGCAGCACCGCGAAGTACCCGGTGTGCTCGGTCAGCCGGAAGATCCACAGCGCGTTCATCAGGATCCAGATGACGGGCAGGAAGCTGGACGCGGCACCGAAGCCGCCGGCGTCCAGGGTCTGCCCGACCGGCATGCCGTAGACCGCGACGGCGACGACGACCGCCGTGCCGAGCGCGGTCAGCCCGGCCCAGTGCGCCTTCCACCGCAGAGCTCCGAGGAGGACGAAGAGGACGAGCAGCGGCACCGCGGCGACGACTGCGGAGAGCCCGAGTCGTCCGAGGACGGGATCGAAGTCCTGCTGGTACGCGGACACGGACCAGGACGGGGAAGCGAGTTGGGACAAGGACATCGTCATTGACACCCCATGGATGAGTCGAGAGATCGAAGTGGGCGAGGTGGCGGCGATCCCTCGGTGACTCGTGCCTCGGTGCCTCGGTGCGGCAGGTGCAGGTGTCAGGCGATGGAGTGGTCCGCCGGTGTGGACTACGCGGGTGGTTCGGTGAGTTCGCCGCCCAGGGCGAGCTGGTCGTGGGCGAGTTCGGTGAACTGGATGCGCACCAGGTGCCGCGGTGCGCCGAGTACGTCGACCACGGCGTCGGTCACCACGCGGGCGAACTCGGCACGCTGGGCGCGCGTCCGGCCGGCCAGGATCTCGACGGTGATGTTGGGCATGCTTCTCCCGGGATCGGAATGTGCGGGGCGGGTGGGACGGGCGGGTCAGCCGGCGGCGATCGCGTCGGTCTCGCCGAGGAGCGCGAGCACGCCCGCCGTGTCCAGGAACAGCACGGGGATGAGGCGGGTGCGGAAGAGCGCGAGGATGGCACGGGCCTCCTCGGCCGCCGCGGTGTCGATCACCGGTACGGGGAGGCCGGCCGCGGCAGCGGCGGCGTCGGCGAGGAGCGCCTCGCGGGCGGCGGCATACCCGGTGCCGCGGGCGACCGGTGCCAGCCGGTCCCAGACGCCGGGCAGGAAGCCGGGCCAGTTCCCGAGCGCGCGGTAGAAGCTGAGTACGCGGGGGAGGTCGTGCGTGGTCCGGATCTCCTCGTAGACCCGGGCCAGTTCGGGGGTGGGGGCGCTGCCGTCCGGGGTGACGTCGACCGCGTCCGGCGCGATGCCGCGCGGTCCGGGGGCGGGCGCCTGCGGGTCGGCCGCCCGAGCCTTCGCGGTGAGGCCCCGGTACCAGCAGGACGTCAACAGCAGGAGCTGGGGCAGGAGCCGGTGGAACGTGGCCGTGTAGCGGCGGATCAGTTCGGTGTCGGCGTCACCGGCCGACAGGGACGGATCCGGGGCGGGCAGCAGGGCGGCCGGTATCCGCAGGGTCGCGGCCGCCGCGGCGAACTCCGCCGAGCCGAGCACCGGCTTGAACGCGTCCCAGGCCGGTGCGAGGTAGTCCGGCCAGTTGGCCAGGGCCAGGAAGACCGGGCTGACGAACGGTACGCCGAGGTATCCGGGCACCTCCGCCAGCACCTCGGCGGTCGCCGGCGTCGGCTCCGGCCGGCCGGGCAGGCCCGGCAGCAGGAGGGCACCGCGTTCGGCGTCCGCGCGCTCCGTCGTGGCGGGTGTCTCCATGTCGGTCACTGCTGTGTCCGTCCTTCCGGGTCCGTGGTCCTCGGACCGATCGCTTCGGTGGTCGTGCGGCCCGCCACGGTCCGGGGGATCCCCAGCGGGTTGGTGTCGCGCAGCGGGTCGGGCAGCTGCTCGTCGGGGCTGTTCTGGAACGCGACCGGGCGCTGGAACCTGACGACGGCGTGGGTGCCCACCGAGGTGTGCGCGGCGCTGGTGGAGGCGGGGTACGGCCCGCCGTGGTGCATGGCGTCGGTCACGGCGACCCCGGTCGGCCAGTCGTTCCACACCAGTCGGCCCACCTTGGCGGTCAGGTCCGCGGCGAGGTGCTGGGCGTCGTCCTGGTCACCGGCGCCCAGGTGGATCGTGGCGGTCAGATGGCCGTCCAGGGCCGCCACCGCCGCGCCCAGGTCCCGCGGGGTCCCGTACCGGACGATCACTCCGAACGGCCCGAACCGCTCCTCGGTCAGCGCGGGATCGGCGAGGAAAGTGCCGAGGGAGGCCTCGACGAGGCTCACCGGGAAGACATGGCCCGCGCCGCCGGGTGCGTCGCACCCCGCCAGTACGGTGACGCCCGGCCGGGCGGCGAGTTCGGCGGTGCCCGCCACGAGTCGCTGCCACATCGAGCCGTTGAGGACGGCGGCGGGCTCGCGCCCCACGACCTGCCGCACGGCGCGCGCCACGAACCGGTCGCCGGCCGCCCCTCGCGGTACGAAGGTCACGCCGGGCTTGGTGCACAGCTGGCCGTTCGACGCGGTCAGCGAGGCCACGTAGGCGTCGGCCAGGTCCTCGGCGGCGTCCGTGACCGCGCCGGGCAGGAGGAGGACCGGGTTGAGGCTGCCCATCTCGGCGTAGACCGGGATCGGGTGCGGGCGGGACGCGGCCAGGTCGAAGAGCGCCCGGCCGCCGGCGAGCGAGCCGGTGAAGGCGACGGCCATGATCCCGGGCGCCAGGACAAGGGCCCGGCCGATGTCGAGGCCGCTCTCCGGGAGCAGGTGGAACACCCCGGCAGGGGCTCCGCACGCGGTCAGCGCGGCGTGCACCGCCTCGGCGACGAGCCTCGCGGTCCCGGGCTGTGAGGGGTGCCCCTTGGCTATCACCGGGCAGCCGGCGGCCAGCGCCGCGGCGGTGTCCGTACCGGCCACACCGAACGCGAACGGGAAGTTGCTCGCCGCGAACACGGCGACCGGGCCGAGGGGGACGTTGACCCGGCGGACGTCCGGACGGGCCTCCGTCGCCGGGTCGATTACCGCGTCGAAATGGCCGCCCTCCTCGATGAACCGGGCGAACTGCGCGAGTTGGAGCCGGGTCCGCTCGATCTCTCCGGCGAGCCGCTGTTCGCCCAGCCCGGTCTCCGCGGCGGCCGTCGCGACGAGGCTGCCGCGCCGGGCCGCGAGTTCCTCGGAGATGCCGCGCAGCACGGCGACGCGCGGTCCAGGAGCGAAGCCGCCCCACTCCGCGAACGACCGTGAGGCGGCGGACAGGGCCTCGTCGAGCGACGGGGGTGACACCAGGGAGCCTGTTTGCATACTGCTTAGGATACAAACTTGGATCCAAGCTCACAAGGATCTGTCCCAGCCCTGTTCCGGCGCCTCTGCCGCTCTCCGCTTCCTCAGTCCAGATAGACGCCGGCGGGCGGTCGCACGGCGTCGAGACGGCGGGCGGCAGCCGCCTGTACGTCCTCGACGTGGATCCTCGCCTGCTGCTCGGCCTGCTCGCGGTCACGGTCCAGCAGGGCACCGATGATCTTCTTGTGGCCCTCGACGCAGAGCACGGCCTCTTCCACGGTGAATAGGCTGGCCATGTTGTAGGTGACGCCGAAGTCCCGGTTGCGCAGCCACTCGTCGTGCAGCCTGTGGTTGGCGGAGGCCTGCACGATCGCCTGGTGGAACTCCCGGTTCATCCGGCCCAGTTCGGCACGGGGCCGACGTACGTACTCCTCCGTCGGCCCCTCGTACAGGGCGGAGATCGCGGCGAGCTGCTCCTCCGATCCCCGCACGGCGGCCAGCCCGGTGGCCATGCCCTCAAGTGCGCCGCGGACCTCGTAGATCTCGCGGATCTCGTCCGGCGTGTGCTCGCGGACGACCCAGCCCTGCCGCACCCGGATCACCAGCCCCTGGTCCACCAGCCGCATCAGGGCGGCCCGCACGGGCGTGCGACTGGCGTTCAGCTCCGCTGCGACCTCGTCCTCGGGAAGCCGCTGGTTGGGCCGGTACACCCCCTGAAGGATGGCCGTGCGCATGTGCTCGTACACGAGATCGCTCAGCGACTCCCCGCTCCCGGCGGGCGACCGCCTGCGGCGGGGGCCCGTCTCCTGTGTGTCCGCTCGACCGGGTCGCTCGACCATCGCTTCTCCGCTCCGCCGCCGGGTCAGGTCTGCAATTATTCCAGGCCGCCGGAGGGCTGCCGCGGAAGAAGCGGGACTCACCCTGCTCCACTACGACCGCGACTTCGAAACCATCGCCCGCACGACAGGGCAGCTGGTCCGCACGATCGACCTCAGGCAGTCAAGGCCGCTCGGGCAGCCCACCCACGACGCCGTCCTCCAGCCCCAGACCGATACGTCTGCGCAGGCCGAGACGATCCCAACGCACACTCACGGCCACAGAGTCGAACTCACGAGCAGCGGATTCAGCCCCGCAGCCCAAAGCCCTGCATCCGCACTCCAGATGAGACGTCTCCGCAGGTCAGAGGCCTGCGTGGTGGGGCGGGTGGGACTCGAACCCACAGCCGACGGATTATGAGTCCTTTGAGGATCTTGGCGACCCTTGTCGATCCATGCCCATCTTGGCCGTTGTCCCAGGTCAGACGCGGTTTGGCGCCTCAGTCCTTCCCGGCCCTTGTCAGTCTTTTCCGATCCTTGTGTCCAACCTGCGTCCAGAACGCGTCCTGGAAGGACAAGCCCGACCAGCTTCCGAGACGATCGCCCCGGCTCGGGAGTGCGCCTCGAACTCGCCCGCAGCGGATTTCCCTACAGCGACCCGAAGGAAGGCGGAGCGCCCCCAAATACGGTGACCCTCATTTCCGGTCGCCTCAAACGATCACCGTACGGGCTATCCCCGCGTGCGGGGGCCGACTGGGCACTCCACCCACGAGATCGAGCCCGAGCGGGCGCTGTCCCCGCGTATGCGGGTATAGCACCAGCAGCTTCCAGGCCTTTGGCCCCGGAATGCCGTCGGCCCCGCGCACACGGGGATAGCTCCACGGACGCCCGGGCGCTGTACCGCATCTGGTAATCGGCCCGCAGACGGGGATAGCTCCTTGCGGGACTCGCGGGCCATCGTCACGACCTGGTCGGCCCGCGCACACGGGGATAGCTCCATCCTGTCCGACGAGCGGCGGCTCAAGAGCGCCTTTATCGGTCTGCGGGCTTTTGCGCGAACCAACGGGCGCGGTCGCATCGCGTGGTCGGTGAACGTCGACTCCCCGATCTGCAGAACTCACCAGCATCCCGCCGGGGCACGCCAACTCGACCAGGCCCAGTAGAAACCGCCTTGGCCCAAGCGATCCCGCGAGCCACAAGGAGTCCCGTGGCGCGCAGTGGTGTGTACGGTCGAACCCGTTACCGGAAGGACTGCTGGTGCACCCCGGAGACATCGATCACCAAGGTCAGAGGCCGACAGACGTGATCCTGTCTCCGGAGATCAGGCTCGTGCGTCTCGCTGCTGAACTTCTTTGAGGACTCCGGCCACCGTAGCGAAGTCATTGTCCACGTGGAGAACGGTGTGCCCATGATGTACAGCTGTCGCACACACCAACAGATCGATCGCTCCAGCCGCCCGATGCTGGCCCCGCTGGGTCAGTTTGTACTGGGCGGTGTCGACCCACCGCCAGGCGTTCTTCGGAACCGGAGAGAGCAAGCAGAGCGCGTCCAGTTCCTCTGCGAGCTCGTCCCGATGGGACGGGTTGGTTGCCGAGTAGAGAAATTCGGTCCGTGTCGGCTCGCAGAGGTGGAACACCCCGGCGGCAATGTGTCCCTCCCAGGGACGCAACGCACCTGGGGTGCGAAACAGGTGCCACAGAGCCGAGGTGTCCACCAGATACGTGATCACTCGAACGCCTCGCGTCGCGCACGCTTCTCCGCGTCACGCGCCGCCGCGGCCTGCTCAAACTCACCACGCGCACCTCGCGCAGCCAACTTCTCCGCAGCCTCAAGCCGCTTGATCCGCGCCACGTAGTCCCGAAGGGCCGCGTTGACGGTCTCCTTCTTCGTCGTGACACCCATCAGCCGCATGGCCTCGGCCAGCGCCTCGTCGTCGAGATCAATCTGCGTGACGGACATCAGACACCTCCAACATCCACGATGTATGCATCCAAGATACATCACCAACATCGAGTGCGGCCATCGATCACAAACAGACCACGCGGGGGAGGCGCGCCGGGTGTCATGACGTTCACATGGGCCCGCTTCTCACTGCAGGGCGAGCCGACAGGGGGCTTTGCCCGCCATCGACACGAAATACTCCATAAGCGCCACGCCCGACTTAACCGGAATCGGCGTCCAGAATTTGTCCAGATGATCATGAAATGATGATCACCACGGGGTCGCCAGGACCCTCATACGCTCGCCCCGACCAGGGAAGTGCCTGGTCAGAAGGTTTCTCCTCGCGTAGCGAGTGGTGGGGCGGGTGGGACTCGAACCCACGGCCGACGGATTATGAGTCCGCTGCTCTAACCGGCTGAGCTACCGCCCCATAGCGGCGTGTCGCGTACAAGTGTGCGCGCCGTCTGCCGCAGCATAGCCGCTCATACGATCTCCTGCCTCGGCTGGTCGGCTTCTGCGGACAGTCACGACCTTCAGGACATCGGTGCAGGCCCGGCGGTTCCCGCGGGCATGAAAAAGGACCCCTGGAGGGGCCCTCGTTCAGCATGCTCCCCCGACTGGACTCGAACCAGTAACCTGCCGGTTAACAGCCGGCTGCTCTGCCAATTGAGCTACGGAGGACCGAGCTCCCCCGACTGGACTCGAACCAGTAACCTGCCGGTTAACAGCCGGCTGCTCTGCCAATTGAGCTACGGAGGAATGCCTCGTTGCATCGAACGTACCTACCTGGGTATTCGCCAGGGGGCGCTCGCTCGCTGCGACACATACATTAGCGCAAGCAGGGGGGTGCTCCGCCAATCGGTACTCCCCCACGTCGGAAGGGTGGCACCGCCATGCGCTACAAGCTCACGTTCGCCGTCGGGCTCGCTCTCGGTTACGTGCTCGGCACGCGGGCCGGACGAGAGCGCTACGAGCAGCTGAAGAAGTCCGCCCGCCAGGTCGCCCAGAACCCGGCCGTCCGCAACACCGCGGAGACCGCCGCCCAGCAGGGCCGCGTCTACGCCGGCAAGGCGTTCCACTCGGTGAGCGAGAAGGTCGGCGACCGCATGCCCGACTCGGTGGCAGCCCGGGTCCGGTCCCTCCGTGAACGCAACACCAACGGAGCAGCCTCGGACGACTGGGGCACCGGCAACAACTGACTGCCCCTTCCGGCGCCGGGCAGCCCGTCCCACCTGGGGGCGCGGGGAACTGCGCGAGCGGCCCCCGCCCGCCCGCACCCGCCGTACGACGCAGGGCACCCACCCCAGAAGGCGCCCGTCGGCCGAACCACAGCGGAGCGTGCGGCAGAATTTCGGTCATGGGGATAGTCGCCGGGTTGGACAGCTCACCGGATTTCACTCGCATCGTGGTCTGCGACACGGACACGGGTGCGGTGCTCCGCCAGGGATACGCACCGCACCCGGTCGACACGCCGGACGGCGGGGCGCGCGCCAGTGACGTCGACCCGCAGGCCTGGCTGCTCTCCCTCGGCGAGGCCGCCGGCGGCGGCCTCCTGGAGGGCGTGCAGGCCATCGGCGTGTCGGCGCAGCAGAACGCGCTGATCCCGCTGGACGCCCAGGGCAACACCGTCCGCCCCGCGATGGTCGGCGGCGACAAGCGCTCCCAGGTCGCCGCCGCCGACCTCATCGACGCGCTGGGCGGGCGGGAGGCCTGGGCACAGGCGGTCGGGTGCGTGCCGCAGGCCGCGCAGCCCGTCACCAAGCTGCGCTGGCTGGCCAAGACCGAGCCGGAGAACGCCCGGCGGACCGCCGTGCTGCTGCAGGCCCACGACTGGCTGGTGTGGCAGCTGCTCGGCCGGCCGGTGCGGCGGACCACCGACCGCGGCGGGGCCTCCGGGACCGGGTACTGGTCGGCGGCCAGCGGCGGCTACCGGCCCGACCTCGTCGAACTCGCCCTGGGCCACCAAGCCATGCTGCCCGACGTGATCGGGCCCTCCGACGCGGCCGGCACCACCCCGGAGGGGCTGCTGATCTCCGCGGGGACCGGCGAGACCATGGCCGCCGCGTTCGGCCTCGGGCTCGGGTTCGGGGACGCCGTGGTGTCGCTCGGCGCCTCGGGGTCGGTGATGGCCGTGCACACCGAGGCGCTCGCCGACACCTCCGGGATGATCACCTCGCTCGCCGACGCCACCGGCATGCACCTGCCGGTCGTCACCACGCTCAACGCCGTACGGGCCCTGCGCGGCACCGCCGAGCTGCTCGGGCTCGCCGATCTGGAGGCCCTCTCCGACCTGGCGATGAAGTCCACGCCCGGGTCGCACGGCCTGGTCATGCTGCCGTACCTGGAGGGCGAGCGGACGCCGAACCTGCCGCACACCGCCGGCACGCTGGCCGGGCTGCGCCGGGAGTCGATGAGGGCCGAGCATCTCGCACGCGCCGCCTTCGAGGGCATGCTGTGCGGGCTCGCCGACGCGCTGGACGTGCTGCGCAACCGGGGTGTCGAAGTGCGGCGGATCTTCCTGCTGGGGCAGGCCGCCGAGCTGCCGGCCGTCCAGGCGGCGGCGCCGATGCTGTTCGGCGCGCAGGTCGTCGTACCGCAGCCGGCGGACTACGCGGCGATCGGGGCGGCCCGGCAGGCGGCCTGGGCGCTCGGCGTGTCGCAGGGGACGCTGGACCCGCGCACGCCGCCCGTGTGGCAGGGCGCGGCGGCGCAGGTGCTGGAGCCCGGGGACGAGCTGGCCGTCGGGCAGGCGGTGCGGCAGCAGTTCGTGTCGGTACGGGAGCAGACCCATCCCGGGGCGTTCCGGGCGTAAACCCCGCGAAGCGCACCGCCGCGTACGGCTGTGTCCGTCCGCTGTCGGGTTAATCGGTTGAGGTAACGCGGGTGGAGTGTCGGACGATAGGGGCCTAGGGCAAACACCCCGCCCTTCGGGCAGTCGACCCCGCCCACCCCACCGCCGACTCCGAGAGACGTAGCGTGCTCATACGACTTCTGCGGACCTATCTCAGGCCCTACAGGAAACCCATCTCCATCCTGGTGCTGCTGCAGTTCCTGCAGACCTGCGCCACTCTCTACCTGCCCACGCTCAACGCGCACATCATCGACAACGGCGTCGTGAAGGGTGACACGGATTACATCCTGTCCTTCGGCGCCCTGATGATCGGCATCTCGCTCGCTCAGGTGGTGTGCAACGTCGGTGCCGTCTACTACGGCGCCAGGACCGCGTCCGCGCTCGGCCGGGACGTGCGGGCCGCCGTCTTCGACCGGGTGCAGTCCTTCTCCGCACGTGAGGTGGGTCACTTCGGGGCGCCCTCGCTCATCACCCGTACGACCAACGACGTACAGCAGGTCCAGATGCTGGTCCTGATGGCGTTCACCCTGATGGCGTCGGCGCCCATCATGTGTGTCGGCGGCATCGTGCTCGCCCTCGGCCTGGACGTTCCGCTGTCCGGGGTGCTGGTCGCCGTCGTACCCGTGCTGGGGATCAGCGTGACGCTGATCGTGCGGCGGCTGCGACCGCTGTTCCGGGCCATGCAGGTGCGGCTCGACACGGTGAACCGGGTGCTGCGCGAGCAGATCACCGGCAACCGGGTGATCCGCGCGTTCGTCCGCGACGAGTACGAGCAGGGCCGGTTCGGGAAGTCCAACGCCGACCTGACCGAGATGCAGCTGGCCACCGGCAACATGCTGGCGCTGATGTTCCCGATCGTCATGACGACGGTGAACGTGTCGTCCATCGCGGTGGTCTGGTTCGGTGCCCACCGGATCGACAGCGGCCAGATGGCGATCGGCGACCTGACCGCCTTCCTCGCCTACCTCATGCAGATCGTGATGTCCGTGATGATGGCCACCTTCATGTTCATGATGGTGCCGCGCGCGGAGGTCTGCGCCGAGCGCATCGAGGAGGTCCTGGACACCGAGTCCAGCGTCGTCCCGCCGCTCGCGCCCGTCACCGAGCTGCGCCGGCACGGCCATCTGGAGATCAGGGCCGCCGGGTTCCGCTACCCGGGTGCCGAGGAGCCGGTGCTGAAGGCCGTCGACCTGGTGGCCAGGCCCGGCGAGGTGACCGCCGTGATCGGCTCCACCGGCAGCGGCAAGTCCACCCTGCTCGGGCTGGTCGCACGCCTCTTCGACGCCACCGACGGGCAGGTCCTCGTGGACGGCGAGGACGTCTCGGGCCTCGACCCGAAGCTGCTCGCGCAGACGGTCGGCATGGTCCCGCAGAAGCCGTACCTGTTCGCCGGCACCGTCGCGACCAACCTGCGCTACGGCAACCCGGCCGCCACCGACGAGGAGCTGTGGCACGCGCTGGAGGTGGCGCAGGCCAAGGGCTTCGTCGAGAAGCTGGAGGCCGGGCTGAACGCGCCCATCGCCCAGGGCGGCACCAACGTCTCCGGCGGCCAGCGCCAGCGCCTGGCCATCGCCCGTACGCTCGTGCAGCGCCCGGAGATCTACCTCTTCGACGACTCCTTCTCCGCCCTCGACTACGCGACCGACGCGGCCCTGCGCGCCGCGCTCGCCCAGGAGACGGCCGAGGCGACCGTCGTCATCGTCGCCCAGCGGGTGGCGACCATCCGGGACGCCGACCGGATCGTCGTCCTCGACGAGGGAATCGTCGTCGGCACCGGACGCCACCACGAACTCATGGCCGGTAACGAGACCTACCGGGAGATCGTGCTCTCCCAGCTGACGGAAGCGGAGGCTGCCTGATGGCCGGGCCCATGGGACGCATGATGGCCGGGGGCGGCCCCGACTCGCGCTCGCTGGACTTCAAGAACTCGGGCAAACGGCTCCTCGCCCGGTTCAAACCCGAACAGCTCACGATCTACCTCCTGCTGTTCTGCGTGGTCGCGAGCGTCACCCTCAACGTGATCGGCCCCAAGATCCTCGGCAGGGCCACCGACCTGGTCTTCGCCGGCGTCATCGGCAAGCAGATGCCCGCCGGGACCACCAAGGAGCAGGTCCTCCAGGGCATGCACGACCGCGGCCAGGACACGGTCGCCGACATGCTCAGGTCCACCGACTTCACCCCGGGCAAGGGCATCGACTTCGGCCAGGTCGGCGACGTCCTGCTGTTCGCGCTCTGCACGTACCTCGTCGCCGGTCTGCTGATGGCGGTGGCGACCCGGCTCGTCAACCGGTCCGTGAACCGCACGATGTACCGGCTGCGCGAGGACGTCCAGGCGAAGCTGTCCCGGCTGCCGCTCTCCTACTTCGACAAGCGGCAGCGCGGCGAGGTGCTCTCCCGCGCCACCAACGACATCGACAACATCGGCCAGACGCTCCAGCAGTCGATGGGCCAGCTCATCAACTCGCTGCTCACCATCATCGGCGTGCTCGCGGTGATGTTCTGGGTGTCCTGGATCCTGGCGCTGGTGGCCCTGGTCACCGTGCCGCTGTCCTTCCTGGTCGCCACCCGCATCGGCAAGCGCTCGCAGCCGCACTTCGTGCAGCAGTGGCGCTCGACCGGCAAGCTGAACGCCCACGTCGAGGAGATGTACACCGGGCACACCCTGGTGAAGGTGTTCGGCCGCCAGGCGGAGTCGGCGCAGCAGTTCGCCGAGCAGAACGACGCGCTGTACGAGGCCGGGTTCAAGGCGCAGTTCAACAGCGGTGTGATGCAGCCGCTGATGATGTTCGTGTCGAACCTGAACTACGTGCTGGTGGCCGTCGTCGGCGGTCTGCGGGTCGCGTCGGGCGCGCTCTCCATCGGTGACGTCCAGGCCTTCATCCAGTACTCCCGGCAGTTCTCGATGCCGCTGACCCAGGTCGCCTCCATGGCCAACCTGGTGCAGTCCGGTGTCGCCTCCGCCGAGCGGATCTTCGAGCTCCTCGACGCGGAGGAGCAGGAGGCCGACCCGGTCCCCGGCGAGCGCCCCGCCGAACTGCGCGGCCGGGTCGCCCTGGAGCACGTCTCCTTCCGCTACGACCCGGAGAAGCCGCTGATCGAGGACCTCTCCCTCACGGTGGAACCGGGCCACACGGTGGCCATCGTCGGCCCGACCGGCGCCGGCAAGACGACACTCGTGAACCTGCTGATGCGGTTCTACGACGTCTCCGGCGGCCGGATCACCCTCGACGGCGTCGACATCGGCCGCATGTCCCGGGACGAACTCCGCTCCGGGATCGGCATGGTGCTCCAGGACACCTGGCTGTTCGGCGGCACGATCGCGGAGAACATCGCGTACGGCGCCTCGCGCGAGGTCACCCCCGGCGAGATCGAGGAGGCGGCCCGGGCGGCCCACGCGGACCGGTTCGTCCGTACGCTCCCGGACGGCTACGACACGGTCATCGACGACGAGGGCACGGGCGTCAGCGCCGGTGAGAAGCAGCTCATCACCATCGCGCGCGCCTTCCTGTCCGACCCGACGATCCTCGTCCTCGACGAGGCGACGTCGTCCGTCGACACCCGTACGGAAGTCCTGATCCAGAAGGCGATGGCCAAACTGGCGCACGGCCGGACGTCGTTCGTGATCGCGCACCGGCTCTCCACGATCCGGGACGCGGACACCATCCTGGTGATGGAGAACGGCTCGATCGTCGAACAGGGCGCGCACGCCGAGCTGTTGGCGGCGGACGGGGCGTACGCCCGCCTGTACAAGGCGCAGTTCGCGCAGGCGGTGGCCGAGGTGGACTGAACGGGCGCGGGACGGGTGGGGACGCTTACCGGCGCTTGCAGGGTGCCGCCGCGCCCACCCGTGCCGCCCCAGCGGCACGACTGCCCGCGGTGAAGTTTTCAGGGGCGCGGGGAACTGCGCGAGCAACCCCCACGCGCCCGCACCCGGCGTCAGTCCAGATAGCCCCGGAGCTGATCCGCAAAGGCGTGGTCCCGTAGCTTGTTCAGCGTCTTCGACTCGATCTGCCGGATCCGCTCCCGCGTCACGCCGAAGATCCGTCCGATCTCCTCCAGCGTCCGAGGCCGCCCGTCGGCCAGCCCGTACCGGAGTTGGACGACCTTCCGCTCCCGCTCCCCGAGCGTCGACAGCACCGCCTCCAGGTGCTCCCGCAGCAGCAGGAACGCCGCCGACTCGACCGGGCTCGCCGCGTCGCCGTCCTCGATGAGGTCGCCGAGGGCGACGTCGTCCTCCTCGCCCACCGGGGCGTGCAGGGACACCGGTTCCTGGGCGAGACGGAGTACCTCGCCCACCCGCTCCGGCGCCAGGTCCAGGTGCGCGGCGACCTCGTCCGGCGTCGGCTCGTAGCCCCGCTCCTGGAGCATCCGGCGCTGGACGCGGACGACCCGGTTGATCAGCTCCACCACGTGCACGGGGACGCGGATGGTGCGGGCCTGGTCGGCCAGGGCGCGGGACATGGCCTGGCGGATCCACCAGGTGGCGTACGTCGAGAACTTGTAGCCGCGGGCGTAGTCGAACTTCTCGACGGCCCGGATCAGGCCGAGGTTGCCCTCCTGCACCAGGTCGAGCATGGTCAGGCCCCGGCCGACGTACCGTTTCGCGACCGACACCACCAGCCGCAGGTTCGCCTCGATCAGGCGGCGCTTGGCCATGCGGCCCATGACGACCAGCCGGTCCAGGTCCAGGGCCAGCTCGCTGTCGAGGTCGGGGGTGCTGCCCAGCTTCTCCTCGGCGAACAGGCCGGCCTCGACGCGGCGGGCGAGTTCGACCTCCTCGGCGGCGGTGAGCAGCGGGATGCGGCCGATCTCGCGCAGGTACTGGCGGAACAGGTCCGAGGAGGGTCCGCCGGTGTCGGCGCGGGCGGCGGCCCGCGGCTCGGCGGGCTCGGGCTCGTGCTCCGGCTCGGTGTCGGGGGTGTCGGCCGCGAGCTCCTCCGGGGGCGGGCCGTCCGGTTCGGTCTCGGGGTGCAGCGCGGCGCGGCTCTGCGGCGGCACGCCGGCATGGCCGCCGGTATCGGCGTCCGGCTCGTCCGTCAGCGTGCCGCTGCTGTCCGTCTGGGTCAGGGTCTGGGTCTGCACGGGGGCGACCTCCAGGATGATCGCTGCCAGGGGGTGCGGCAGCGGTACTTCGGGGGCGGAGACGACGGCCTCGCCGCTGTCCGTCCCGTACGCGATGAGTGGAACGGCGGGGGTGTGGGACCCGTCCGGGACGGGCCGGCCGCGCTCCGAGGACTCAGGCACCGCCCCCAGTGTGGGGTAAGACACATCGCCGCCACGAGGGGCGTGCGGTGACTTTTTGCGTCCGGGCCGTGACCGCGCGGTTATCCCGTCGGCCCGCCGGGAGTCAGAGGGCGGCCGGACCCTGCTCGCGCAGCGCTTGCCCGTACTGCTGGAGGACCCACAACTCGTTCTGCACGGAGGCGAGTTGGGCGGGATCGCCGCCGCTGCCGAGGCGGGTGAGGGTGATCTGGATCTCGTGGATACGGCGGTCGACGGCCCTGCGGCGGACGGTCACGAGTTGGTCGCCCGCGTAGTTCTCGTCGACCGTGCGGCGCATGATCGCCTCGACGGCGAGCTCGGTGACCATCGCCCGGACCCCGTCGTCGGCGGCGGCCTCGCGGACGCGCACCAGGTACTCCTGCGGGTCCTGCGTGCCGTACTCGGCGCCGCCCGCCTCCATGATGGTCCGGCGCACGGCCGCGTAGGGCTCGGCGGTGAACTCGTCGATGCCGTACGCGTCGAAGGCCGGGGAGACCAGCTCGGGGCGCTGGAGGGCGAGCTTCAGCAGCTCGCGTTCGGTGGCGAAGACGGCGTTGCGGAGGTTGAGGGCGGGCCCGGAGACGGCGGGGCGGCCCGCACCGGTGTCGTACGACGGCTGCTGCGGACCGCGCGCCTGGCCGGAGGTCCGGCCGCCGCCCTTCTCGCGGGCCCAGCGGGCCAGCTGGGCCACCCGCTTCACCACGAACTGGGTGTCGAGGATGCCGAGCATGCCGGCGAGCTGGACGGCGACCTCGTGCTGGGCACCGCTGTTCTTGATCCGGGCGACGATCGGCGCCGCCTCGTCGAGCGCAGCCGCACGGCCGGCCGGGGTGTCCAGGTCGTAGCGGGCGACGATCTGGCGGAGCGCGAACTCGAAGAGCGGGGTGCGGGGTTCGGTCAGGTCGGCGACCGCCTCGTCGCCCTTGGCCAGGCGCAGCTCGCAGGGGTCCATGCCGTCGGGGGCGATGGCGATGTACGTCTCGGCGGCGAACTTCTGGTCGTCCTCGAAGGCGCGCAGGGCCGCCTTCTGCCCGGCCGCGTCGCCGTCGAAGGTGAAGATCACGCGGGCCGATCCGTTGTCCATCAGCAGCCGGCGCAGGATCTTGATGTGCTCGCCGCCGAAGGCCGTGCCGCAGGTGGCGATCGCGGTCGTCACCCCGGCCAGGTGGCAGGCCATGACGTCGGTGTAGCCCTCGACCACGACCGCCCGGCTGGCCTTCGCGATGTGCTGCTTGGCGAGGTCGATGCCGTACAGGACCTGGGACTTCTTGTAGATCGCGGTCTCGGGCGTGTTGAGGTACTTGGGCCCGTTGTCCGTCTCGTAGAGCTTGCGGGCGCCGAAGCCGACGACCTCGCCGCCGATGTCCCGGATGGGCCACATCAGGCGGCCCCGGAAGCGGTCGATGGGCCCGCGCCGCCCCTCCTGGGACAGCCCGGACGTCAGCAGCTCCTTGTCGGTGAAGCCCTGGCCGCGCAGGTAGCGGGTGAGATGGTCCCAGCCCTGGGGGCTGTAGCCGACGCCGAAGTGCACGGCGGCGGCCTGGTCGAAGCCGCGCTCGGCGAGGAAGACCCGGCCGGTCTCGGCCTCGGGGCCGGTGGCGAGCTGCTCCGCGTACCAGACGGCGGCGATCTTGTGCGCCTCAACCAGGCGGATGCGCTCGCCGCGCTGGTGGGACGGGTTGTACCCGCCCTCCTCGTAGCGCAGGGTGATGCCGGCGCGGGCGGCCAGCCGCTCGACCGCCTCCGAGAAGGAGAGGTGGTCGACCTTCATCACGAAGGTGAGGGTGTCGCCGCCCTCCTGGCAGCCGAAGCAGTGGAAGAGTCCCTTGCTCGGGCTGACCTGGAAGGACGGCGACTTCTCGTCGTGGAACGGGCACAGGCCCTTCAGGTTCCCGCCGCCCGCGTTGCGCAGCTGGAGATACTCGGACACGACGGCGTCGATCGGGACCGCGTCCCGTACCGCCTTCACATCCTCGTCATTGATCCGTCCGGCCACAGGTGAATTCTACGGTCACTGAAGCACCCCAAAGGGGCGCGGGGCTCTGTCTGATATGCGGCTCCGCCGCGTGGGCGCGACCAGCCGTCCACGACCCGCACCCGCGAAACCACGGGTCCAGGCAGACGCCTAGGCGAGCGATTCCAACGGCACATGCGGGTCGGCCAGCACGTCGAGATCCACCGGCACCGCGGAGCGGATCAGCCGCTGGATCGGCTCTGTGACATCCCACACGTTCACGTTCATCCCGGCCAGCACCCGCCCCTCCTTCACCCAGAACGCGATGAACTCCCGCTTTCCCGCGTCCCCGCGGATCACCACCTGGTCGTACGAGCCGGGCGGCGCCCACCCGCTGTACTCCATGCCCAGGTCGTACTGGTCGGTGAAGAAGTACGGCACGCGGTCGTACACGGCGTCCTGCCCGAGCATCGACCGCGCCGCCGCCGGGCCGCCGTTCAGCGCGTTGGCCCAGTGCTCCACGCGGAGCCTCGTGTCGAACAGGGCGTGCGGGAACGCGGCCACGTCGCCGGCCGCGTAGATGTCCGGGTCGGACGTCCGCAGCCGTTCGTCGACGACGATGCCCCCGCCGCGCGCCCGGTCGGCCAGCTCCAGGCCGGCCGCCTCGGCCAGCCCGACCCGCGGCGCCGCGCCGATCGCCGCGAGGACGTCGTGCGCCGGGTGCTCCTCGCCGTCGTCGGTGCGCGCGGCCAGCACCATGCCGTCCTGGCCGACGATCTCGGTGAGCCGTACGCCGAACCGGAACCGGACGCCGTGCTCCTGGTGCAGCTGGGCGAAGACGTTGCCCAGCTCGGGTCCGAGGACGCTGTGCAGCGGGGTCGGCCCGTGCTCGATGACGGTGACCTCGGCGCCGTAGGTCCGGGCCGCCGCCGCGACCTCCAGGCCGATCCAGCCGGCGCCGGCGATGACGAGGTGCCCGTTGTCCCGGCCGAGGGCGGCGAGGACGCCCTTGAGGCGCTCGGCGTGCGCGAGGCGGCGCAGGTGGTGGACGCCGGCCAGGTCGGTGCCGGGGATGTCGAGGCGGCGCGGCTCCGCTCCGGTGGCGAGCAGCAGCTTGTCGTAGCGGACCAGCGTGCCGTCGTCGCCGAACCGGACGGTCTTGGCGGCGCGGTCGATGCGGTCCACCGTCTGGCCGAGGTGGAGTTCGATGTCGTGCTGCGCGTACCAGGCGGGCTCGTGCACGAAGACGCTGTCGCGTTCCGCCTTGCCGAGCAGGTAGCCCTTGGAGAGCGGCGGACGCTCGTACGGGTGGTCGCGCTCGTCGCAGATCAGTATCACCCGGCCGCTGAAGCCCTCGGCTCGGAGCGTCTCGGCCGCCTTCGCACCGGCGAGTCCGCCTCCGACGATGACGAAAGTCTGGTCCGCGTCGACCACTTGATGCCTCCTCGTAAGGGTGCCGCCACATATGCCGCCCACATGCGCCGCACTGTGAGCCTCCCGCACGCAGCGTGATGCGGGAAGAGGGAGTGACCCCCGCTGACGCGATCTTGCCCCGATCAGGCCAGTGGGAGTCGCGGAGCGTCACAAAGTGTTCACATACGTCCCGTCAGTCGCGCGTGCAGCGACCGCGCGGAGGCGTCGGTGAGCGACGCGATCTGATCGACGATCACCCGCTTGCGGGCGTGGTCGTCGCCGGCCGCGTCGAACAGCGCCCGGAACTGCGGGTCGAGTCCGTCGGGTGCGCGGGCGGTGAGCGCCTCGGCGAGTTCCGCGACGACGACCCGCTGGTCGGCACGGAGCCGCTCCTGCTCGGCGCGCTGCATGACGTACCGGTGGGCGATCGCCTTGAGCACCGCGCACTCCATTCTGGCCGCGCGCGGTACGACGAGTTCCGCGCCGTACCGGGTGAGCCGGCCGCCGCCGTACGCCTCGCGGGTGGCGGCCTCCGCGGCCAGGCAGAACCGGCCGATGAGCTGGCTGGTGGCGTCCTTGAGGCGGGCCTGGGCGACCGCGCTGCCGTCGTAGCCGTGCGGCCACCACTCCTCGTCCTGGAGCCGGTCGAGGGCGGCGGCGAGCTCGGCGGGGTCGGTGCCCGCGGGCACGTACAGGCCGACGGCGACGGCGAACACCTCCTGCCGTTCCGGTTCCGCGTGCAGGCAGTTGGGGTCGATGTGGCCGGCGTGCAGGCCGTCCTCGACGTCGTGCACGGAGTAGGCGACGTCGTCCGACCAGTCCATGACCTGGGCCTCGAAGCAGGTGCGGGTGCCGGGGGCCTCCTTGCGGACCCAGTCGAAGACCGGCCGGTCGTCCTCGTACACACCGAACTTGGGGGACGCCGGGGCGGTGGGGTGCGCGCCGCGCGGCCACGGGTACTTGGTGGCCGCGTCCAGGGCGGCGCGGGTGAGGTTGAGGCCGACGGAGCCCTCGGGGGTGAACCGCTTGGGCTCGATGCGGGTGAGGAGCCGCAGGGACTGGGCGTTGCCCTCGAAGCCGCCGCAGTCGTCCGCGAACTCGTTCAGCGCCTGTTCGCCGTTGTGGCCGAAGGGCGGGTGGCCGAGGTCGTGGGAGAGGCAGGCGGCCTCCACGAGGTCGGGGTCGCAGCCGAGGGCCGCGCCGAGTTCGCGGCCGACCTGGGCGCATTCGAGGGAGTGGGTGAGGCGGGTGCGGGGGCTGGCGTCCCACGCCTGGGCGGAGGTGCCGGGGGTGACGACCTGGGTCTTGCCGGCGAGCCTTCTGAGGGCGGCGGAGTGCAGGATGCGGGCGCGGTCGCGCTGGAAGGCGGTGCGGCCGGGGCGTTTGTCGGGTTCGGGGGCCCAGCGGTCGGCTGACGCCGGGTCGTAGGCCGAGGGTGCGGGTGCGGGGACTGCCATGGTTCGACAGTACGGGTTGGTGGTGACAAAACGGAGTTGTGGGGTGTCTGCCCGTCTGCCGGGTTCCGTCCGGCTCGCGACAGCGGTCGGGCGCGAGCGCGCGGTCGGCGCGGCCGGCGCGGGCGGCGCGAGCGCGCGGTCGGCGCGGCCGGCGCGGGCGGCGCGAGCGCGCGGTCGGCGCGGCCGGCGCGGGCGGCGCGGGCGGCGCGGGCGGCGCGGGCGGCGCGGGCGGCGCGGGCGGCGCGGGCGGCGCGGGCGGCGCGGGCGGCGCGGGCGGCGCGGGCGGCG